>NZ_SGSW01000240.1:0-201 GCF_004209125.1 Acinetobacter sp. WCHAc060033
GGAAAAAAGCGATAAAAATAAAGAAGCATGGACGACTTTCAGTAAGTTTATTTCGCTACGGTTTGGACTATGTTCAAATGGCTATTCTACGTTTGATTGGTTTTGGAAAAAAAGAAGAATTTAAGAAAGTGCTAGCAATTTTAAGAAAGAAAAAGCCTGATAGGACAAGGATCCTATGAAATTTGTCGTGTACAGAGAAAT
>NZ_SGSW01000241.1:0-200 GCF_004209125.1 Acinetobacter sp. WCHAc060033
CAGAAGAAAGTGGGTTTAGTGAGTAGATTCATTAGATCGCCTCCACTAAACGGTTACGCATAATGTAGCCAGCGATTAACTGATTGATTGCACGATGGTCAGCGTCAACAGTGAAGTCATTGAATTTAGCGCCGTAGATGGATTTAATGTCATCAATGGCAAGGTTTGAAACTTCGACTTCTGTGTATTCAGAACCGTGC
>NZ_SGSW01000242.1:0-200 GCF_004209125.1 Acinetobacter sp. WCHAc060033
AAACTCTAGGCGGTATCAATAGAGCAAAGTGTCTACTTTGCGAACTGAAGAAATATAAAAATTCTTCCCTCCCTGATTACCGTTGCAAGGTTCAAGCGAAGCCGACAAAATCTGTGATTTTGTCGAGCTGACCGCAGAACCGCAACTACTCCCCTTTGCCCCTAAGCGGGACTTACAAAGCAATCCCGCAGGGTTGCGAC
>NZ_SGSW01000025.1:0-65941 GCF_004209125.1 Acinetobacter sp. WCHAc060033
ATGCTTTTTGATTATCTTTTGAGTTCAACGAAAGCTTGTGGAGAATTAGAAAAACAAGAAAGTTTGACCTATGGCTTATTTCTACAACCGCATTCATTTACTTTAGAACAAAACTCTATAGGTGAAATGGTTTTAAAATTAGAACATAGCAATCATCAACACTATCTATTCAAAGCCAAGCCTAAAAGAGAAGATTTAGAACAATCTGATCTTGAGGTTTTAACAAAATTCACATGGCAACACATTACAGACGATCAAAACCAAGTTCAAAAACAGGCATTACTCTTAAACTTCGATCCTGATCGTGTTCGATATTATAGTGGTTGCAACCGTAATTATTACAAATACTCCATTGAAAATAATACTATTTTTCACTTGGGACACTATGGAGGTACTGTGATGATGTGCCCCATTAACCTGCAAGAAAAACAATTTGAAAAGTTAAGTGCCAAACCTTTTCATTTTAAGTTTGATTATTCCACCACTTTTCCAAAATTAATTTTAGAATCCAAGTATCAACCCAATATGATCTTTCAAGCGATTCCAAGAAAAAAAGCATTACATTATCCTGAAACATAAATCTGAGGCTTAGACCTGATTTCAATCCAAATACACAATTGTAATGCCTGAATTAAATGATTAACCTCTTTGCCCCAACCAATAACCTGCTTTTTTCAAAGCGATTTTACTTTCAGGGACAAAAGGCACAACTGTCCATGCATGCCACATGCCTGTCCAAATATCGAGTTGTACATCGATACCTTGTAGCTTGGCTTTACGGGCAAACTCACGGCTGTCATCCAACAAAACCTCTTTTGAACCCACTTGTACATAAAAAGGTGGCAAACCACTAAAATCGGCAAATAAGGGCGAAATTTGAGGATTTTTACGATCTTGCTCCTGTACATAATGTCGTGCAAAATCTCTTTCCAAGAAATATGTCCCTAAAAATGGATCACGATGATCTTGTTTCTTATGACTTGGCAAGGTCAGAGTTAAATCCAACCACGGCGACAATAGATAAACACGCTGTGGCAAAGCAACACCTGCATCACGTGCACGAACACACAAAGCAAGTGCTAAATTTCCACCCGCAGAATCACCACCTAAGACAATTTCATAACCTTGATATTTTTCAACAATGGCTTGCCATGCTGTAAATACATCATCAATCGCAGCAGGAAATCGTGCCTCAGGTGCTAAACGATAATCGGGTAAATAAGCAAAACTCGCTTGTGCCAACTGACATAGACTTGCCACATAGCCCTTATAACTTTTCGGGCTACCCACGACAAAACCACCGCCATGAATATAGACCAAGATTCGTTTTGGATTTTTATTGGGGCGCAGGTTTTCAATTTGCATGGTAGGAACATTACCAAACTGCACTTTTTTAGCCTTAAAAAACGCCGGCAATGGCGCAAGTTGTGTACCTTTCTCAAAAAAACTACGTAAAAATTGAGTATTATTTTTATGCAAAAGCAACATTCTTTTTTGTTGTTTAAATAACAACATCGCAATGTGAGATTGATAGCTTGACACTTTATTTTTTCCTTTTTGTTGTCACTCTACCTTAATCACATTCTGCATGAATCGAATTGGCTGATATTTTTAAAAATCATTGAAATGGGTAAATACCTAACAAAATATACAAAACTAAATTTTCGGCATAAAAAAACCGATGCAAAAGCATCGGTTTTTTTATGATTCTAAATTAAAACTTAGAATACACCTTGCGCTAACATTGCATCAGCTACTTTTACGAAGCCTGCAATATTTGCACCGTTTACATAGTTCACAGTACCATCTTCTTCAGTACCGTATTTCACACAGTTACGGTGAATTTCTTTCATGATCGCATGTAAACGCTCATCCACTTCTTCAAATGTCCAACCCAAACGGATTGAGTTTTGTGACATTTCAAGACCTGAAGTTGCTACACCACCTGCATTTGACGCTTTACCTGGTGCATAAAGGATTTTCGCTTCAACGAATTTCTCAACAGCTTCAAGTGTAGAAGGCATATTTGCACCTTCAGCCACACAAATCACGCCGTTTGCAAGTAATGCAACTGCATCTTCTTCAGTTAACTCATTTTGAGTTGCACATGGAAGCGCGATGTCACACTTGATACCCCAAGGGCGTTTGCCTTCAAGGTATTCAAAACCGTGTTTAGACGCAAACTCAGAGATACGACCACGTTTTACGTTTTTAAGTTCCATCACTTCACAAAGAAGTTCAGTGGTGAAACCATCTTTCACGTAAACAGTACCGTTTGAGTCAGAAAGTGAAACCACTTTCGCACCCAAATACATTGCTTTTTCAGCAGCATATTGTGCAACGTTACCAGAACCCGAAATAGTCACAACTTTATCTTTAAAGCTGTCACTGCGAGTTTTTAGCATTTCTTCAGCAAAATATACAGTACCGAAACCAGTCGCTTCAGGACGGGCCAAAGAACCACCGAAAGATAGACCTTTACCTGTGAATACGCATGAAGTGTCATTGCTGAGCTTCTTCATCATACCTGCCATATAGCCGACTTCACGACCACCAACACCGATATCACCCGCAGGAATATCTGTGTTAGAACCAAGGTGACGATATAACTCAACCATCAAGGCTTGACAGAAACGCATGATTTCGCCTTCTGACTTACCTTTCGGGTTAAAGTCAGAACCACCTTTACCACCACCCATAGGAAGTGTTGTTAAGGCATTTTTAAATGTTTGTTCGAAACCTAAGAATTTTAAAATCGAAAGGTTTACAGATGGGTGGAAACGCATACCGCCCTTGAATGGACCAATCGCAGAGTTGTATTGGACACGGAAAGCACGATTCACTTGAGTTTGACCTTGGTCATCTAACCAAGAAACGCGAAATTGAATAGCACGTTCAGGCTCTACAAGACGCTCAAGCAAACCATAATCTGCATATTGTGGATTTTTTTCAATAAATGGCCATAAGCTGGTCATTACTTCTTCTACAGCTTGCAGAAATTCAGGTTGATTTGGATCACGTGCTTTTACGTAATTTAAGAAGTCATTCAGGCTAGTATATTTCAACGTTCATTCCTCAGCAGAAAATGATTCAAAATGGTTCAAATAGTTCAATTAATGAATTATTTTGGCGCAAAGTATTTAAGCCCTTTTATTTCAAATCCACAACATTTTTTTTCATTATTTTAATTTTATACTTTTATTCAATAATATAATTAAAACCATCTATAACTTATTATTTTATAAATTATTAATATTATTTATCAATTATTGTTAAATTTGACTTAATTTAAGGCATAATTAGCACAATATTAGAGCAAAAATAGTGCAGAAATGGAGCAAAGATTTTATTGATAATTCATGATAAAATCCCACTCTCATTTCATTTTTGAAATGCGTTTTTATTTCTTTGAAGTTGTTTCACATGAATTCGTCCCTCTCTCTCATCCAGCAAATTGACGCAATTTTGCCTCAAACCCAATGTGGACTCTGTGGTCATCGTGATGGGTGCTTACCTTATGCAAAATCAATTGTTGAAGGTGAGGATGCCAATAAATGTGTACCTGGCGGACAACCTGTTGCAGATGCTTTAGCAGAGTTATTGGCACGTCCAAAATTAACTGCTGAACCGAGTGTATGGGACATTCAAAGCGATGGTCGTCCACAACGGATGAAAGCCATTATTCGTGAAGATGAATGTATTGGCTGTACCAAATGTATCAGTGCCTGCCCTGTCGATGCCATTATCGGTTCAGGTAAATTGATGCATACAATTTTGACCGATTTGTGTACAGGGTGCGAACTGTGTATTCCACCTTGTCCTGTAGATTGCATTGATTTAGTTGAAGATATTCAACCGACTCCAAATGATGAACAACGAATTTCAGAGCAAGAGGATCTACGTAATCGTTATTACGCACATATTCAACGTGAGGAAAAGCGACGTATTCACCGTAAAGGCCCTGTCGTTCGTGCCGAAATTGATACTGAATTATTTGCGCAAATCACCCAACAATCTCAAGCTTTGCCTACCATTGAAGTTGTAGAAACTCCAATCAAAACCCCTGTGATTCATGATGCAAAAACTACCATTGAATTGGCAAAAATCCGTACACAAATTAAAAAATTAGAAAAACAACTCAGCGTTCGTGCTGATCAAAACAAACAAAACCAATTGAATGAGTTACAAACACAATTGTCTGTTTTACAAGGAGATGCTGAGTAATGGCAGTAGAAAAACCGACAAAAAACATGACCAAAAAACAAATTCAAATTTTCTTTGAAAGATTACGTGAACAACGTCCGCATCCTGAAACTGAGCTGAATTATTCAAATCCTTTTGAGCTTTTAGTTGCCGTGACTTTATCTGCGCAAGCGACTGACGTCAGTGTGAATAAGGCAACCGATAAACTTTTCCCGATTGCCAATACGCCAGAAGCGATTTATGCACTCGGTGTCGATGGCTTGAAGGAATATATTAAGACCATCGGCTTATATAATTCTAAGGCTGAAAATGTCATTAAAGCCTGCAAAATGCTGATCGAGCTGCATAACAGCCAAGTTCCTGACAATCGTAAGGATTTGGAAGCTTTACCTGGTGTGGGACGTAAAACAGCCAATGTGGTGCTGAACACCGCCTTTGGACAGCCGACAATGGCGGTAGATACACATATTTTCCGCTTGGGGAACCGTACAGGCTTGGCTGTTGGTAAAGATGTGCTTGAAGTGGAACAACGCTTAATTAAAGTCATTCCTAAAGAATTCATCATTGACTCGCATCATTGGTTGATTTTACACGGACGTTATTGCTGTATTGCGCGCAAACCTAAATGTGGCGAATGTATCGTGTCCGATGTATGCAATTGGAATGATAAATATGAGTTTGGTGCTGTTAGAGAAATTAAAGTGAAAAGTGTAGAATCATAGAATAAAATCAGAGCGATTTTATTCTATATACTCAACTTTTATAGATACAAACATAAGTATTGAAATAAAATTTCATCTATTATCATAATCCAGTTCAATAACAAATTACTAAAAATGACTGAAATTATAATTCGACAGCTGAGTGTCGATGACGTGCATGACTTCAAGACCATCCGTTTGTCTGCACTCAAAAATTCACCTGAAATGTTTGGTGCAATCTATGCGATTGAAATTGAACGACCACTGAGTGTCTTTTCAGAAGTTATTTCCAACAATATTATTTTTGCGGCTTATTCACAAAAACAAATTATTGGCGTACTGATATTTCATATAGACGATGATTTAGGAGCGAAGCCTCAAGCGCACTTATATGGATTCTATGTCGAATCCACATTTAGACATCAAAGCGTTGCTACACAGCTTCTACACGCAGCTATTCAGTATGGTCAGCAGTATGTAGATAAAATTGTACTCTCTGTGATTGCAGTAAATGCTCCTGCTATTCAGCTCTATAAAAAATTAGGCTTTCAAATCGACATAGATACAATAGAAAACAATGAAATTGGCATGTTTTTCATTTATTCCCGCCCTCATATGACAAGTGATCTACATAGGAACTGAACTTAATACACATCATCTCTATTTATTCTGATGCTCTTTATTTTTATTCTCTAAATCTTTTTTTAACTGATCTAAGCGTTTTAACTCTTCAGCCACTTGCGGATGAACTTGATAATTGCCAGATTTACGCATTTCTTTACGCACAGCAGACTCTTCTTTTTGTGTTTTACGTAACAACTTGAAACTCATAAACAATAAACCAAGCAAAACAATTACGCTTACAATAACCAATCCAATAAGTGCAATTTTCATCGTCTATCGCCCATAAAAAAAGAGACCTAATATGGATCAGGTCTCTTTTTTTGTCAAAGTTTAAAAACTTTGAGTTCGATCTTATTTATCTAAAATAGCAAATAAATCTTTTTGAACTTCTTCGATTGGACGTAAACCATTCAATTTGTCATAGGTAGGTGCATTTTCACCAGAAGCTGCACGACCTTGATAGAAACCTACAAGTTGTTCAGTTTCGGTATGATAAGAACCTAAACGTTTACGAATTGTTGCTTCTAAATCATCTGGACGTTGAACAAGGTCTTCACCAGTTTCATCATCTTTACCTTCCACTTTTGGTGGATTGTAAATCGTATGATAAATACGACCAGAAGCTGGGTGCTGACGGCGACCAGAAAGACGTTTTACGATTTCTTCGTCAGGTACATCAATTTCGATCACGTGATCAATTGTAATCCCTTCATTCTCTAAAGCTTCAGCTTGAGGAATCGTACGTGGGAAACCATCAAAGATACATCCATTGACACAATCAGGTTGTGCAATACGTTCTTTCACTAAACCAATGATCAGCTCATCAGAGACTAAGCCACCTGACTCCATCACGCTTTTAGCTTTAAGACCTAATTCAGTACCTTCACGAATCGCAGCACGGAGCATATCACCGGTTGAAATTTGTGGGACATTGTAGCGCTTACAGATCAACTGAGCTTGTGTACCTTTACCTGCTCCAGGTGGTCCGAGTAATATAATGCGCATAAAAAAACATCCTCATTTAAAACTATGTATTTGATACCTTGTATTTGTCAGCTAGACCACTGGCACTGCGTTGGTATCTATTCTATAAAAACCAAAAATAAATGTATTAAACCAGCAAAAAAGCCCGTGACACCACCCAGCACAATCAGAATCCATTCGTCTTCCTGGAATGCAGGACGTAATAAGTTCTGAAACTCTTTAGGCGTTAATTCGCGAATACGCTCTTTGAACATAGAAAAGATTTTCTGCGCTCGACTTGCGTTAAAAGCAGGGTCGCTTACTGGCACCATCGTAATTTCAATCGACCGATCAATCAAGTCTGTCTTGAGTTTTGCATACTCTTTTGGACCTAACGACAATTGTAAAGAAGTACGAACCAATGGAGTTTCCATTATTTCATTCACATGACGTTTTACAATACGGCGGGTTTTGTCTTTCTTTGGACCATACATCATTTCGGTCATGATGGATTTTAACGTAATTAGGTCTTCAGTGACTACACTCGCAAAAACTTCAGAGACTTCTTCTTGGCGTTTCATAAACGCGCCTTGCACATTATAAGTCCCTATGCGCGGAATAACAGGCTTAATCCACGGAAATTTTCGATCTTTTGTCAATTCAAAGAATTGCGGATAACGGACATAATGTGGTTCAACAGGATTGAATACCATCCAAATTGCAATCCAGTTGGTTAAAAAGCCCCAAATCGCTGCAAAGAACGGTACTGTCCAATGTTGTGGGATGAAAACATACACAAACATTTGAATAATACCGAAAAATATTCCGATTAATGCACTAATATGCCAAATAAAATTGATCTCTTTTTGACCAACTTTCAAAAACATGCGCACCATCAAACGGCGGTCACCTTCCATTTGGTTCACGACCATATCACGCATATTTACAAGTGACTCGACGTTCATGGTCAGTTCGGTCACGAGTTCCTTTAAAGTACCTGGCAATTGTTTATGTGCTTGCCCATAAATACGACGCTTAATCGAATAAGGTAAGTTTTCCCATAACACCGCATTACGATCTAACATGACTTCATCTATGAGGTGCTCAAGTTCAAAACCAACTTGTTCACCGATGATACGCGCCATATCTTCAGGATCCATTGCGTCAAGAAATTCACGCAAAGAGCCGAGTTTAGACAATGTATTATCTGTGATAATGCCTGAGATTCGCCCTGCTTTACGCGGCACGATACCCTGCCATCCCACAGGCAATGGGCCGATATGAACCCCCCAAAACGTAAGTGGATAGAACACCATTTTGAGTGCCATCCATACATGCGCCCATGTAACGAACGCAGTCACGGGGACAATACTCAATATCGCGAGATGATCGGGGCGATCAAAAAAAGCGTGCCACAAACCAATAACGTATTCCAACATGCATGACTCTCGTAATTATTTCTATTCGCGGTCGAAAAATGTGTATAAATATAAATTCATCATCATAGTATTTTAGAAGCCTACACTTAAGGTATAGGAAATCTGTATCTGTGGTCGTGTTTCAAGCACCATATTGCCATTTTTATCATGCAATTCACTACCCGCGCCCATACCCACACTAAAAGTACTAATTCGCTCTTTGTCTAATAAAACATAGGCTAAGTCTGCACCTGCACCGTATTGAACCTCATCTTTACCGTCGATGACTCGGCTTTTTAGTGATCCACCATAGACACCTAAGTAGAAACCATTTTTGTCTTTTCCATTCAATGCAACAGGTATTCTATAACCGACTTGCCCTGCAAATGAATGATCACCATTGTAGAAAGCACCTAATTTCGCATAGGCAATTCCATAAGGATTGACCCACTCAGCATTACCATGAACCATTTGTTGGGTAACACCTGCACCGAAGTTCAACTTAGAAGCATCTTCAGGTTTAAATTTCGCTTCTGGTAAAATTCCCTTTAAATCTGGTAAATAATCTTTAACATCAGCATGTGCAACATTCCCAATTGCAACTAACATTAATAAGGGAAAGATTGTTTTCATTATTTTCTCCATTACCCCTAAAGTTTGACTTAGGTCGAATTTATTTATCCTTAAAGTCCGACTTTAACAGAATTATTTTTTCACTCATATACAAATCACTATAAATTTATTGTCGCTATGGTCAAATTTGGTCAACGAGTTACAACATATTTAAGCGATATTTTTGGTTAGAATATATTTTGATAGGTTATTTATGTTTTTTAATATTTAACTTCAAATCTAGGTTAAAATATTTCGCCTTAAATTCAGCAATCTTTAAGTTTTAAAAGCCGACCACGTATGAAGCAGCAGTTTCCTCTTAAAAATGTTCAACAAGAAAAACGCATCTTTCGTAGTCGTGTCTTTTTTGCTATCGGTATTGTTTCATTTTTTATGTGCTTATTGATTGCACGCTATGCCTATTTGCAAATTTTTCATCACCAAGAGTTTAGTGAAGCTTCTGATAAAAACCGTATACGCTTACAACCGATTGCACCTGCTCGCGGTTATATTTATGACCGCAATGGGATTTTACTTGCCGATAATTACCCTGTCTTTACAGCAACATTAAGTAAAGCCGATGTTGAAGATATCGATGGGACAGTACAACGTTTAGTTCCGATCTTAAGTCTAAACCAAGAAGATATTGATCGTTTTAATAGCCGAATCAAAACCTCTAAAAAAACTGAACGTGTGACCTTAAAACTGAATTTGACCGAACAAGATATTGCCCGTTTTAGTGAAGTGAAGTTTCAATTCCCTGGCGTAGATATTGAAACCCAAATGACCCGTTATTATCCACATGGTGAATTGTTCGCACACGTTATTGGCTATGTAGGACGTATTAACGATAAAGAACTCAAAGAAATTGATAAAGACAGTTACGCAGGAACCAACTTAATCGGGAAAATCGGTGTAGAAAAATCTTATGAAGATTTGCTACATGGCGTTCCGGGTTATGAGTCAATCGAAGCGGATGCACATGGTAATGTATTGCGTCATCTTGGTCGTAAGGAAGCCATTCGCGGTAATGATCTTTATTTGTCATTAGATTTTGGCTTACAAACTGTTGCTGCTGAACAATTAATTGGTCGTCGTGGTGCTGTTGTTGCCATAGACCCTCGTACAGGTGAAATCTTGGCATTGGTTTCAAGTCCAAGTTTTAATCCCAATTTATTTGTCACAGGCATCAGTTCAAAGGATTATAGTGGTTTAAGAGATAATTTAGATCAGCCCTTATATAACCGTGCAGTGCAAGGTACATATCCACCTGGCTCTACCATTAAACCAATGTTTGGTATGGGTGGTATTCATTACAAAACAGTAGATTGGAATACTGCAATTTCTGACCCAGGTTATTTCCACTTACCTGGTGACTCACACAAATTCCGTGACCATAAAAAAACTGGGCACGGTTCTGTCAATATGCACAAAGCACAGATTGTATCCTGTGATACTTATTTCTATATCCTGTCTTATCAAATGGGTATTGATAAAATGAACGCTTGGATGCGTCAGTTTGGCTTTGGTGAAAAAACAGGTGTGGATTTGCCAAGTGAAAGTACAGGTTTATATCCAAGCCCTGAATGGAAAATGCGTACTCGAAAATCCAAATGGCTAAAAGGTGAAACCATTTCAGTGAGTATTGGTCAGGGGGCATTTACTGCAACACCTCTGCAACTCGCAATGGCAACTGCGATTACAGCCAATCATGGTGCGCATGTTATCCCACATGTATTACGTGAATCCAAAGGTGCAAAACATCATCCTGTATTGAATGCACCAACAGGTAAAATTCAATTTAATGGCACGGATGAAGACTGGGTCAAAATGAAGGATGCCATGGTGGATGTAATTCAAAGTGGTACAGGTCGTGGTATTCGTACCAATGCCTATAAAATTGCAGGTAAAACAGGTACAGCACAGGTTAAAAGTATTGCCCAAGGTAAGCGTTATAATGAAGCCTTACTCACAGACCGTCAGCTCGATCATGGTTTATTCGTCGGGTTTGCACCCGCTGATAATCCAGAAATAGCCATTGCTGTGATTTGGGAAAATGGTAAGCATGGTGGCTCGGCAGCGCAGATTGCCCGTCCAGTATTTGATTACTGGATGTTAACACGTAAGAAAAAACCAATTGTTCCACAAAACCATCACTTAAGCGGTGGTCTAATGACAGCAGGTATTAAACCTGGTGAATTACCAAGTGGTGACATCTCACTTTCTGCAGATCCAAATGCCATGCCTAAACCAAAGCCAAATGCGCAAGGCTCTCAACCGACTGCAAACAATCAACGCAATACGACCACAAATCGTCCTGCACCACAAACCCATACAGCCCCAGCAACACAGGCAGACATTAGTGAATAATAGAGGAAAAAATCAATTACGTATTATTGGTGGAGAATGGAAACGTCGCATGCTTCCATTTGCGGATATTGAAGGATTACGCCCTACCCCAGATCGTGTACGTGAAACTTTATTTAACTGGTTAATGTGGGATGTGCAAAATGCGAAAGTGCTAGACTTATGTGCTGGTTCCGGCGCCTTAAGCTTTGAAGCACTTTCTCGTGGCGCTCGTCATGTGGTGATGATTGAACCCAATGCAACTCAGGCTAAATTTTTAAAAGACAATATCACTTTGCTCAAAGCAGAAAATTGTCAGTTAAAAGTTCAAACAGCACAACAAGCATTATCTAGTTTGAATGAACAATTTGATTTAGTATTTTTAGATCCGCCATATAGTTTAAATCTGTGGAATGAATTGGCTGAAAAAGTTGATCCTTTATTGGCAAATGATGCTTTGATTTATGTTGAAGCAGATTGCCCCTTACATCAGTTAAACTTACCTACGACATGGCAATTGCAAAAACAAACCAGAGCTGGTGTTGTACAAGCAGGCTTATTTAAAAAAATCTAAGAAGATCTTAACTGAATCACTCACTTTAAAAAAATAGGCTGAACTCATTCAGCCTATTTTGATTTTCAGCATCGCAATATTATCAACGACCATTCCAATTCCAATCAGGTCGATTCCGTCGATCATCTTGATTATTTTGATTTCCTTGACGCTTATCCCAACGATGATCGTCACCGCGTTTATCATCACGACGTTGATCCCAACGTCTATCAGAATCATGACGGTGTCCATAACCGCCGCGATCATAGCCATCATCATACGGTGCAACAATACACCCTGTAAGGGATACACCAAGAACACCTAATAAAAGAATTTTCTGTAACATGTTCATCACCATTTTTATCTCATTGCGATAAACATATCGATTTAATATGTGTTTTGACGTCAGGTCATGTTTCAAGTTGTATTTATTTCAACATTATTTATTCTTTTTTTGATCGCTGTTCATCATCATTTAATTATAATCAATACTTTAATCGTCTCGCCCAAAAAAAACGAATAATCTGCCCACGATCATAGGGAAATGAGGAGAGGTATTCATAACCAATTCTGTTGTCATCATTGATTTTAAACTCCATGCCATAACCAAATGAAATATAAAACTCATTTGAGCCTGAGCCAGCTACAGTAGGATTTACTAAAGAGCTCTTTAACTGTTCTACATTATAAGCAGTATAGTTAAAAATGCGGAAACGATCATTTTGATAAAAGTTATTATTTAAAATTGAATAATCCGTTGCCTGCTGTTCATGCTCTACAGCAATTTTCTTTTGGATGTCTTCTTGTGTCTCAAAAACTTGTGTTTGCTGATCTTCAACTTCTGGTATGTTTTGATTTTCAGGCTCTATTTGAAAAATAGGCTCAGGCTCAAGAATCTCTTGTGCTAAATTCTCGACAGAATCTTCTGCTTGGTTTTCTATTTGCTTTTCATCAATACGCACATCTTCTGACGATGAATCCGAAGATCCCGTTTGCTGTTCTAATTGCATCAGCGCCACTGGAAAAGATGAATCAGCATAGCTCATCACGCTCAATAATAAGCTTAGTCCACTCAAGATGCATAATGTGATGCTTGGTTGTCTCATTCAAAAATTTTACTTTATTTTTACGATTTTCTTCACACAAAATATAGCATAACCATGCATTAAAATATTACTCACTTAGAATGACTAAGTTTCGTATTTCACGCCTAGTATCAGCTAAAAATACACAAAGTCCTAAACATAGAAGAATTGTCAACAAACCCTATTAAACCCTTCCAATTTATCATTCAACTTAAGAACAATGCTACTATCTTCAATCATTCAAATTTAGGCATAAACCATGGAAATACGTGATCAAATTGTCTTAGTTACAGGTGGGGCTAGAGGCTTAGGTCTGGCGATTACACACGCCTTAATTCGTGAAGGCGCACGTGTCGTGGTGAATTATTTCAGTAGTGAAGCGTCTGCTCAACAGCTTATGCAAAAATATGCTGATCAAGTTTTTATCTATAAAGCCGATATTACTGATGCTGAACAAGTCAAAACCATGTTCACTCAAGCCAAAACGCACTTTGGTCATGCAATTACATCTGTGATCAACAATGCTCTATTGTCTTTTCAATTTGATGGTGATGCTCGCCCTAAAGTTGAAACTTTGAGTTGGAATACGATGCAACAGCAATTGGACAGTGCTGTTAAAGCTGCACTAAATACTACACAAGCAGCTTTAGACGATATGAAAGCAGCGCATTTCGGACGTATTGTAAATATTGGAACCAATTTAGTCCAAAACCCTGTTGTACCTTATCATGACTATACGGCTGCCAAAGCGGCTCTTTTGGCTTTTACACGCACTACATCTCATGACTTGGGACAATACGGGATCAATGTCAATATGCTGTCTGGTGGTTTACTTCGTAAAACCGATGCCAGCAGTGCAACTCCAGATCAAGTATTCGATTTAATTGCAGCTTCTACACCACTCCAAGAAGTGACCACACCTGAACAATTTGCAGATGCAATTTTAATGTTCTTATCACCATGGTCACGTGCCGTGACAGGACAAAATTTGATTGTTGATGGCGGATTAGTGAAAGGCTAATCATTTATTTTTCATCAATTTACAATCATAAAAAATGGGCATCCTGTGATGCCCATTTTTCAACTCAGTTAAGCTATTTGGATAAATTTATTTGAATTTAATTATTCAAAATCAATTCTAAATTAAGCCAAACCTTGCTTTTTCAAAACTTCTAACATGGTAGAACCCAATTCTGCTGGGCTACGGGTATATGCCATACCCGCTTTTTCAAATGCCGCAAATTTTTCTTCTGCTGTACCTTTACCACCAGAAATAATTGCACCTGCGTGCCCCATACGCTTACCTTTCGGCGCGGTCACACCTGCGATATAACCCACAACTGGCTTCGTTACATTCGATTGAATATATTCAGCTGCTTCTTCTTCCGCAGTACCACCAATTTCACCGATCATAATGATGGCTTCAGTTTGTGGATCTTCTTGGAACAATTTCAAGCAGTCAATTTGGTTCATCCCTGGAATTGGGTCACCACCGATCCCGATACAAGTTGACTGACCTAAACCAAGCTTAGTCGTTTGCGCAACCGCTTCATAAGTCAGTGTACCTGAACGTGAAATAATCCCGATTTTACCAGGTTGGTGAATATGACCAGGCATGATCCCGATCTTACATTCACCTGGTGTGATAATCCCTGGACAGTTCGGACCAATTAAACGTGCACCATTACCATAAGTTTCAAGGTAACGTTTTGCTTTCAGCATGTCTAAAGTAGGTACCCCTTCAGTAATCACCACAATCAACTCAATACCTGAATCAATAGACTCAATAATTGAATCTAAAACAAATGGTGCAGGCACATAAATCGAAGTTGCATTTGCACCTGTTTCTTTCACAGCTTCACGCATGGTGTTAAATACAGGTAAACCAATATGAGTTTGACCACCTTTACCTGGTGTTACACCACCCACCACTTTCGTGCCATAAGCAATTGATTGCTCAGAATGGAAAGTACCATTTTTACCTGTAAAGCCTTGTACCAATACTTTTGTGTCTTTATTTACTAATACGCTCATGATTGATACTCCTTACGCTTTCACTGCAGCAACAACTTTTTCTGCGGCATCAGCTAAACCGTTCGCAGAAATTAATTTTAAACCTGATTCATCAAGTAATTTTGCACCTAATTCTGCATTGTTCCCTTCTAAGCGAACAACCACAGGTACAGTGACATTTACTTCTTGAACCGCTGCAATAATTGCTTCAGCAATCATGTCACAACGTACGATTCCACCGAAAATATTGATCAAAACACCTTGCACAGACGAGTCTGAAAGAATAATTTTGAATGCTTCAATCACACGATCTTTGGTTGCACCACCACCGACATCAAGGAAGTTTGCAGGTTGACCACCATACAGTTTGATAATGTCCATGGTCGCCATTGCAAGGCCTGCACCATTGACCATACAGCCAATGTTACCTTCAAGCGCAACATAGTTTAGGTCAAATTCAGATGCTTTCAACTCACGTTCATTTTCCTGAGATTTATCGCGCATCGCCGCAATTTCAGGAAGACGGTATAGCGCATTTGAGTCAATACCAATTTTGGCATCGACACATAAAATTTCACCATTTTCACGAACAGATAATGGGTTAATTTCAAATAAAGCAAAATCATTTTCTACAAATGCTTGATAAGCGCCTGTCATAATCGTCACGAACTGAGCAATCTGCTTATCTTTCAAGCCCAATTGGAATGCCACATCACGCGCTTGGAATGGCAATAAACCGACTAATGGGTCTACTTCTACTTTGATAATTTTTTCAGGAGTTTCTTCTGCAACTTTCTCAATTTCAACACCGCCTTCAGTCGATGCCATAAATGTCACACGACGGCTTGAACGATCAACCACAGCACCCAAATAAAGCTCACGCTCTACAGGATAGACATCTTCACAAACAAGAATACTATTTACAGGTTGACCATTTGCATCTGTTTGATAGGTCACTAAATTCGTGCCTAATAGATTTTTTGCATATTCTGCTGCTTCTTCGGCAGATTTCACAACTTTAACGCCACCTGCTTTACCACGTCCACCTGCGTGAACCTGAGCTTTCATGACTGCAAATTTGCCACCGATTTGGGCAAATGCTTTAGAAGCTTCATCAGGAGTTGTAATTAAAATGCCTTCTTGAACTGGCATACCATATTTTTTTAACAGCGCTTTCGATTGATACTCATGTAGATTCATTTTTTACCTTTTACTACTTTTCACGTTGTTATGACACACTAATAGTTAAACTTCCATCGCAATAACTATTGGCATTTATTAAATTTGTTCTTTTATTTTTAGATGATTATTCACTTAAAAACAACCATCAAATGTAAAAAGAGCGGTCGAAACCGCTCTTTTTTGTGTTATTTACGTTTACGCTGAATCGCGTGAATCGCACGTCCATCGACTGCAAGTGCAGCTTCATGAACCACTTCTGAATAGGTTGGGTGACCAAAAGTCATCAACTGTAAGTCTTCAACAGAAGATACAAACTCAAGTGCAATCATACCTTGGTGAACGATGTCAGAAGCACCAGGACCAATAATATGCATACCCAGTAAACGGTCAGTTTTCGCATCAGCAACAAACTTCACGAAACCAGCAGATTCATTGGCAGCTAAAGCACGACCATTCACCGCAAATGGGAATTGACCTGTTTTAACTTCATGACCTTTTTCTTTAGCTTGTTCTTCAGTCAAACCTACCCACGCCGCTTCTGGGTGTGTGTAAATTACACTGATGATCGTGTCGTAATTGATTTGAGCCGCATGACCATGCATACGTTCAACAGCCATTACGCCCTCTTCCATTGCTTTATGTGCAAGCATTGGACCACGAACCAAGTCACCAATTGCATATACGCCTTCAACAGAAGTTGCACACCAATCGTTGACTTCAACAAGACCACGTTCAGTGAGTTTAATGCCTGAATCTTCAGCCAATAAACCTTCTGCATACGCTTTACGACCTACACAAACAATCAATTTATCGAAAGTTTGAGTTTTGTCTTCGCCGCCTTGAGTATATTGAACAGTCACTTCACGACCGTTAATCTCAGTACCCGCAACTTTAGCGCCTACACGAATGTCTAAACCTTGTTTAGTCAAAAGTTTTTGGTAGTCTTTAGCCAAAGCTTTGTCTGCCATTGGTAAGAATGCATCTAATGCTTCAAACACAACAACTTCAGAACCTAGACGACGCCATACTGAACCAAGTTCAAGACCAATAACACCCGCACCGATTACGCCAAGACGTTTAGGTACTTCTTGGAATTCCAACGCACCAGTTGAATCAACAATTAAGTCTTCATCAACTTTTGCTACAGGAATGTTTACAGGTACAGAACCCGTCGCAAGGATGACAAATTTAGGTTCTAAAACTTGAACATCACCGCCTTCTAATGGTGTGAATTCAACTTTTTTACCAGCAAGTAATTTACCAGTACCTTGTAACCATTCAATGCCGTTGCCTTTTAATAATTGAGCAACACCACCAGTCAGGTTATCAACAACTTTATCTTTACGCGCAAGAAGCTTTTGAAGGTCTAGTTGAACATTTTCAACAGAGATCCCGTGTACATCTAAGCCATGAAGCGTATCTTCATAGTGATGTGAAGAATCTAAAAGTGCTTTAGATGGGATACAACCCACGTTTAAGCAAGTACCACCCAAAGATGGCTTACCTTTGTGTACACGTTTTTCGATACACGCAACTTTGAAACCAAGCTGTGCAGCACGAATCGCTGCTTCATAACCACCTGGTCCACCGCCGATTACAACTAAATCAAACTGAGACATGTTATCTCCAAAAACGAGCTTAGAGGATCACCCTAAGCTCGTATTGTTATTCTTAAGAATTAAAGATCAAGGATTAAACGTGCTGGCTCTTCAAGCAATTCTTTAATTGCTACAAGGAAACCTACAGCTTCTTTACCATCAATTAAACGGTGATCATAAGAAAGAGCCAAATACATCATTGGCAAAATTTCTACTTGACCATTTACAGCCATTGGACGCTCTTGGATTTTATGCATACCCAAAATTGCAGTCTGTGGTGTATTTAAAATAGGTGTAGAAAGTAATGAACCGAAAGTACCACCATTAGTAATAGTGAACGTACCGCCAGTCATGTCTTCGATACCTAATTTACCGTCACGCGCTTTACCAGCATATGCACGGATACCATTTTCAACTTCCGCATAGTTCATGCGGTCTGTATCACGTAATACAGGAACAACCAAGCCACGCTCAGAAGAAACAGCTACACCGATGTCATAGTAACCGTGATAAACAATATCATCACCGTCAATTGACGCGTTTACAGCTGGGTAACGTTTAAGCGCTTCAGTAGCCGCTTTAACGAAGAAAGACATAAAGCCTAAACGAGCACCATGACGTTTTTCGAATGCATCTTTGTATTGCGCACGCATTTCCATGATTGGCTTCATGTTGACTTCGTTGAACGTTGTTAACATTGCAGTGCTTTGAGTCGCAGCAAGTAAACGTTCAGCAACACGTTTACGAAGACGAGTCATAGGAACACGTTTTTCGATACGTTCGCCAACAGCAACGCTCAATGGAGTTGCAGAAGCAGCTGGTTTAGCTTGATGATTTGCAACATCTTCTTTAGTAATACGACCACCGCGACCAGTACCATCTACATCAGATGCAGCAATACCAGTTTCAGTTAACGCTTTACGAACTGCAGGCGCTTGATCAGCAACTTGAGCGCGTTCAACTACAGGCGCATTACCTGCTTGAGTTTGTGAAGCAGCTTGTTCAACTTTCTCTTCTGATTGAACTGCTTCAGTTTGAGCAGCGCCAGAAACAGCACCTTCTTCAAACGTTGCAATCACTTCAGCAGAAAGAACTGTATCGCCTTCATTTTTAACGATAGATGCAATTGTACCGTCAGCAGGAGCAACAACTTCTAAAACAACTTTATCCGTTTCAATATCACAAATCACTTCATCACGTGATACTGCTTCACCTGGTTGTTTGTGCCAAGTTGCAACTGTTCCGTCAGCAACTGACTCTGGGAACACCGGTGCTTTAATTTCGGTTGCCATTATTTAGATTCTCCTGATTGTTCAGCGACGATCGCTAAAGCGTCATTTACGAGCTGAGCTTGTTGTTTTGCATGCAAATAAGGTGAGCCACATGCAGGTGCAGCTGAAGCTTCACGTCCTGCGTAGCTGATTTGAACTTGTTGACCAGACTTCATCACGCCTTCATATAAACGTGGAGCGATGAATAACCAAGCGCCTTGGTTCTTCGGTTCTTCTTGACACCAAACGAGTTCTTTCACGTTCGGATATGCTGCAAGAACTTCTGCAAGACGTTGTTCTGGGTATGGATACAATTGTTCAACACGCACGATTGCGATGTTCAAGTTCTCTTCACGACGTTTTTCAAGTAAGTCGTAATAAACTTTACCACCACAAAGCACAACACGTGTTACATCTTGTTTGTTGATGTTATCCACTTCATCAATCACAGTCTGGAATGTACCAGTAGCAAGTTCATCTAAAGTAGACGTTGCAAGCTTGTGACGAAGTAATGATTTAGGTGACATCACGATCAATGGTTTACGTAAAGGACGAATCGCTTGACGACGTAAAACATGATAGATCTGTGCAGGTGTAGTCGGTGTGATCACTTGCATGTTTTCTTCAGCACAAAGCTGTAGATAACGTTCTAAACGTGCAGATGAATGCTCTGGACCTTGACCTTCAAAGCCGTGTGGAAGCAACATGGTCAAACCACAAACACGCTCCCATTTGGTTTCACCAGAAGCGATGAATTGGTCAATCACCATTTGCGCACAGTTTGCGAAGTCACCGAACTGAGCTTCCCAAACGATCAAGCTTTTCGGTAATGTAGTTGAATAACCATATTCAAATGCAAGTACAGCCAATTCTGACAATAATGAGTCATAAATTGCAGTACGTGGTTGGTTTTCTTTGATATGACAAAGTGGAATATAAACCGAACCATCAACTTGGTTATGAAGTTTCGCATGACGGTGTGAGAATGTACCACGACCTACGTCTTCACCAGTTAAACGAACAAGGAAACCATCATCAAGCAAAGACGCATACGCTAAAGTTTCAGCAGCACCCCAGTTCAATGGCATTTCGCCTGTTTGCATTTTCAAACGGTCATCAATCACTTTAGAAACTTGACGTTGCATCACAAAGCCTTCAGGCAATTGACGCATTTTTTGACCAAGCTCTTTTAAGCGTTCGATTGGGAAACGTGTATCCCATTCGTCTGTATAGTCATGACCCAAGTATGGAGACCAATCGACAAACATTTTTTTGTTTGGTTCAAGTACCAGTGCGTTTGCAACATGGTTACCTGCTTCAAGATCTTCACGATATTTTTCAACCAAAGCATCTGCCGCCGCGCGATCTAATACTTTTTCTTGTACCAATTGATCTGCATAAAGCGTACGAGTTGTCGCTTTTTTGCTAATTACTTGATACATCATTGGTTGAGTTGCTGCTGGTTCGTCTGCTTCGTTATGACCACGACGACGGTAACAGAACATATCAATCACAACATCTTTACGGAATGTGTGACGGAAATCATGAGCCAATTGAGAAACAAATAATACAGCTTCTGGATCATCACCATTTACATGGAAGATCGGTGCTTGGATCATTTTCGCAATGTCAGTACAGTATTCTGTAGAACGCGCATCACGTGGATCAGAAGTTGTAAAGCCCACTTGGTTGTTGACCACGATGTGAACTGTACCACCGACTGTGTAACCACGAGTTTGTGACATTTGGAAAGTTTCTTGGTTTACACCTTGACCTGCAAATGCAGCATCACCGTGAACAATGATTGGCAATACATCATCACCACCAATGTCTTTACGACGGACTTGACGTGCACGTACAGAACCTTCAACTACAGGTCCAACGATTTCCAAGTGTGATGGGTTAAACGCCAATGCCAAGTGAACTTCACCACCTGGAGTCATTACGTTTGAAGAGAAACCTTGGTGATATTTAACGTCACCAGAACCTTTTTTGTTGAGTGCTTTACCTTCAAACTCACCAAACAAGTCAGCTGGGTTTTTACCCATGATGTTGACAAGTAAGTTCAAACGACCACGGTGTGGCATCCCGATCACAACTTCTTTACAACCTACAGAACCTGCACGTTGAATCAGTTCGTTGACCATAGGAATGAAAGATTCACCACCTTCAACACCGAAACGTTTAGCACCTACATATTTATTACCGAGGAATTTTTCAAGACCTTCAGCCGCTGTTAAACGCTCAAGTACATGTTTCTTTTGATCAGCAGAGAAATTGAATTGACCACGCGCACCTTCAAGGCGTTGTTGAATCCAACGTTTTTCTTTGGTATCAACAATGTGCATGTATTCAACACCGATAGAAGCACAATATGTCGCTTCCATGGCATTTACCAATTCACCCAAAGTCGCTTCAGTTTTACCAATTGCTAAATTACCAGCATTGAAAACTGTATCTAAATCAGACTTTGTTAAACCGTGTGCAGCAAGATCCAAATCTGGCACATCTTCGCGTTTTGCCAAACCAAGTGGATCTAATTTTGCTTTTTGATGCCCACGGTTACGATACGCCGCGATTAATTGCAATACACCAATTTGACGACGTTCATGCTCAGTACTTACTTCACTTTGCACAACAGGCTGAACACGGTTCGAATTGCGACCTAATAATAAGAATTGCTCACGAATATTTCCGTGTGGTTGATCACCTTTAGGGAATTTATCGAAATATTGCTGCCAGTCCTCACCTACTGAGGTTGGAGAAGAAAGGTACTGTTCGTAAAGCTCTTCAATATACGCTGCACTATCAGCGGAAAGTTCAGTGTCAAGACGCAGTGCGTCAGCAACTTCTTGCATTTGTGGACCCATTTCCTATTGCAAAAACATTAGAGGGTGCTTTTTAAGCACTCCCATGATTGATAATGCCAAATCGGTAAATTGACATTCACCCATCAGGCGCTAATGACCAAGGGGCGTTAACAACATTGGCTAATAACCAATGCACACAATGAATCATAACGCCTTCATTGGCATCATCACTCATCTATATACTCAACCGCAGCTGAGCAATTTTTTGCAAATCGACTTAGAAAAAACAAAGCGTAAATTTGCTTTTTCTAAAGCGGTTCTAAGCTTAGTTTATAAAAATATTTATAAACCGTTATGAATCACACTTATGTAGATAAAATGTACTAAAAAAGCAGTCCGTTTTTCACATATAGTGGTTTGTTAAATCCTAACATGAACTGTCGGCCCAATTGATTTTTTTGACACATACCATCCATAAATTAGCTAAATACATACAAAGAATAATCTATTATCATCAGCCCATTTATATAAAATAATGATGGCGAAGATCGTATTTTTCAATGCTTTTCAAAAATCAATAAAAAAGAGCGCACATCTAAAGATGCGCGCCCTCCTTTTCACGTCGTATTAACCAGCTTGGTCGAGCAACATGCTACGGATATGACCGATTGCTTTTGTTGGGTTCAAACCTTTAGGACATACAGACACACAGTTCATAATCCCTTTACAACGGAACAATGAGAATGGGTCATCAAGACGACTTAAACGATCTTGAGTCGCTGTATCACGAGAATCGATGATAAAACGATACGCATTCAACAATGCAGATGGACCTAAGAATTTATCAGGGTTCCACCAGAATGATGGGCATGAAGTTGAACAACATGCACAAAGAATACATTCATACAAACCATCAAGATGTTCACGATCTTCAGGAGACTGTAAACGCTCTTTCGGTGGCGCAGGTTGATTATTGATTAGAAATGGTTGAATTTTGTCATACTGATCGTAGAACTGATTCATATCCACAACTAAATCTTTAACCACTGGTAAACCAGGCAATGGACGAATCACGATTTTTTCTGGTAAATCGTTCAAGTTCCAAAGACAAGCCAAACCATTTTTACCGTTGATGTTCACACCATCCGAACCACAAATACCTTCACGGCAAGAGCGACGGAATGTTAATGACTCATCTTCTACTTTTAATGCAAGAAGAGCATCAAGCAACATACGGTGCTTATCAGTCAATTCAAGTTTAAAAGTTTGCATGTACGGTGCTTTATCCTTATCAGGATCATAGCGGTAGATTTCGAATGTACGGGTACCTCTACTCATCTTATTTCTCCCAATTAGAATGTACGTGGTTTAGGTGGAATTGGATCAACTTTCAATGGATTATAGCGCACTGGCTTATATTCCAAGTGATTGTCTGTAGAGAACCACAATGTGTGTTTCATCCATTCATCATCACGACGACCATATGGGTAATCTGCATGATCAGGTGGTAACTCGTAATCTACAACCGTATGCGCACCACGACATTCTTTACGTGCAGCAGCAGAAATCAAGGTTGCTTTCGCTACTTCGTATAAGTTTTCAACTTCCAAAGCTTCAATACGTGCTGTGTTGAATACTTTAGATTTGTCTTTCAAGTGAATGTTACGTACACGAGGTTCGATTGCAAGAATCTGTTTAACACCTTTGTCAAGTAATGCTTGAGTACGGAATACACCCGCGTGATCTTGAACGATGTCACGGATTGCATCAGCAACTTCTTGTGCATTTTCACCTGAAGTTGAATCATCAAGGTGTTTAATACGATTTACTGTATTCGCAAGCACAGTTGTAGGTAATGGTGTGTACTCATCACCGTGATGTTTAGTCACGTAATCAATGATGTGTTCACCTGCAGCTTTACCAAATACAACCAAGTCAAGAAGTGAGTTCGTACCTAAACGGTTTGCACCATGTACAGATACGCAAGAACATTCACCGATTGCATAGAAACCTTTTACTGGTTTAGTGAAGTTACGTTCACCACCATTGTGTGAATACACACCAGTTTCTTTGTTATAGTTCGCAACAAGTTCTTGAGTTTCAGCACTTTCAGGAAGAACAACTTGACCATGAATATTCGTTGGAATACCACCCATTTGATAATGGATTGTTGGTACTACAGGAATCGCTTCTTTCGTGATGTCAACGTTCGCGAATTTTTTACCGATCTCAAATACAGATGGTAAACGCTTCATGATCGTGTCCGCACCTAAGTGAGTCATATCAAGAAGGATATAATCACCTTTAGGACCACAACCACGACCTTCTTTGATCTCTTGGTCCATAGAACGTGATACGAAGTCACGTGGAGCCAAATCTTTCAAAGTTGGTGCATAACGTTCCATGAACGGTTCGCCGTCTTTGTTACGAAGGATTGCACCTTCACCACGACAACCTTCAGTCAACAATACGCCTGCGCCCGCTACACCTGTAGGGTGGAACTGCCAGAATTCCATATCTTGTAATGGAATACCTGCACGAGCCGCCATACCAAGACCGTCACCAGTGTTGATATATGCGTTCGTAGATGCACGGTAAACACGACCCGCACCACCTGTAGCAAACAATGTTGCTTTACCTTGGAATACTGCAATTTTGCCCGTTTCTTGGTCAATCGCAGTTACACCAAGCACATCACCTTCTTCATTACGGATTAAATCTAATGCAATCCATTCAACAAAGAATTGAGTACCCATTTTCACGTTGCTTTGATAAAGCGTGTGAAGAAGTGCGTGACCTGTACGGTCAGCAGCAGCACAAGCACGTGGAACTGGTTTTTCACCATAGTTCGCAGCATGACCACCGAAAGGACGTTGGTAAATTGTACCGTCAGCGTTACGGTCAAATGGCATACCAAGGTGTTCAAGTTCATATACAACTTGAGGCGCTTCACGAGTCATAAACTCGATTGCGTCTTGGTCACCTAACCAGTCTGAACCTTTAACAGTGTCATAGAAGTGATAGTGCCAGTTATCTTCTTGCATATTACCAAGAGATGCACCAATACCACCTTGAGCCGCAACTGTATGAGAACGAGTTGGGAATACTTTGGTTAGCACAGCAACTTTCAAACCTGCTTGAGCAAGCTGATAAGAAGCACGCATACCTGAACCACCACCACCAACGATGACTGCATCGAAAGTTTCGTGTGGAATATTTGTGTAATCTTCTTTAGGGATTATAGCGCCCATGATTGTTTCCTATCAATTCGCCCAAAAAATCTGGATTGCCCAAATCGCGTATGCAAAAACTGCAATAATCACTGCAGAAGTCAATACCAAACGCAAACCTGAAGCCGAAGGACCCATTTGACGTGTAGTCACATAGTCAGTGAATACTTGCCACATACCAATCCAAGCGTGTGCAACTAAAGACAAAACAGCCAATAAAGATAAAATCTTCATCGGAAGTGTCATCATGAAGCCAAACCATTGCTCATAGTTAAATCCACCATTGCAGAGAATCCAACCTAAAACCACAACAGTATAAACAGCAAGCACAACAGCACTCACACGTTGGATATACCAATCACGAGAACCTGAACCCGTTAAACCTGTAGCACTTTTCATTAGAGAACAATCCATACAAATGATGCGATTACAGAAATCGCAGCCAAAATTAATGCAATTGTAGCTACAACGCGACCACTTTGAAGTTCTTCAGCAAAACCAAGGTCTGCAAATAAGTGTTTAATACCCATAATGAAATGGAATAATAAGCCTGCTACAAACACCCATACGATGAAACGTACAACGAAGCCACCAAAGATTGCTTGAACTTGAGCAAAACCTTCTGGTGAAGACAATGATTTGTCTAAAAGCCACAAAAGTACCGGTACGAGTAAAAATACGATGACACCAGAAAGACGGTGTAGAATTGATGCAATAGCCACAGGGGATTTTAAGTTTACATCTAAAACTTGACCCATGGACAAATTGACAGGTCTGTTGCTTTTCACAGCGGGCATCCTGTAAGTAAAAACTCCATCCGGAGTTTGTTGGAATTAATTCGAAGGAAAGCTAGCATTGTCAGACAAATTCATTTGCCTGAACTTTAAACGACACTGAATTATAAAACGTGAACTGTCAAAATACAAACCATCGAAATTGGCTTTTTCTTTAAAAATCACTCAAATAAGAATCATTTACATCAACTTGAAAGCTAAACTCGATAATTCCAACCACACAACCTAAGCTATCTATCTATTTTATAAGAAAATTAACTTTAAACCACTTATACATATTTACAACTTATAATATTTTTTAAATTTAGACTAAAGCACAAGATTACGGACAATAATGTTCCATAAATGATAACTACCTCTTATTTTACTTTGAAATAATTTAAGCATTTATAAGATAGTCATTATGTTCTTTCTAAATAAACCTTTATTTATATTTTAAATGGTTGCCATTCAAACCCTTGATTTGACTTAAAGCTTTACAATAAGAAAGAACAACTTAGTGTGTGAATAATTCTCGATTTTTATTTAATTTTGATGTCAATTGATTATTTATAAAACATTTAAATACAAATTTATCGCATTATTTGAGTGTTTTTCGTACATTAAATATTATTTTTTAATCAATTAAGCACAAAAATGAAAATAAATATTTCATCAATTTATTTGCATATTTTTCATACAGCAACAACACCCAAAGCTATGTAAGTCATGAAATTTAGATGATTTTAAAACATAAAAAAAACAGGGCTTAATTACAAAAGCATCAAAATATTGGTTAAAAATGCCATTCCCCGCCTCGCAATCATAATTATTTTTATGCAACTTCCTCAGAATTTGCCTTATTATACTGACCGACTCTGAAATTCAATGATCAATATTTATTCATTATCGCATTTTGACTAAAATACTTACGAAAACATTATCTGTTCATCCATAAGTATAATTGACAAAATTTCAGTACTCACTAAGCTTAATAGCAATTTTTGATCCGTCTGACTTGTGCATTACAAGATGACTAAGCAAGTTAGATAAAATATCCACCAGGACAGGAGATCTATTGAATGTCTGCAGCAACTGGCAAGAAAGCCGTTCTAGAGCTTGATGGCAAAAAAATTGAATTACCAATTTACAGCGGCACATTGGGCCCAGATGTAATCGACGTTAAGGATGTGTTGGCTTCAGGTCACTTTACTTTTGATCCTGGTTTTATGGCTACTGCTTCTTGCGAGTCTAAAATCACTTTCATCGATGGTGACAAAGGCGTTCTTTTACACCGTGGTTATCCAATTGCACAACTTGCAACTCAAGCTTCTTACTTAGAAACTTGCTATTTATTGTTAAGCGGTGAGCTTCCAACTGCTGAACAAAAAACAGACTTCGAAAACAAAGTCCGCAATCACACTATGGTTCACGACCAAGTTAGCCGTTTCTTCAATGGTTTCCGTCGTGATGCTCACCCTATGGCTGTTATGTGTGGTGTAGTTGGTGCGTTATCTGCGTTCTATCACAATGGTTTTGACGTTGAAAATGTTGATCACCGTGAAATCACTGCAGTTCGTTTAGTTGCTAAGATTCCTACTTTAGCTGCTTGGACTTACAAATATACAATCGGTCAACCGTTCGTATATCCACGTAACGATTTAAGCTATGCTGAAAACTTCTTGTACATGATGTTTGCTACTCCAGCAGATCGTGACTACAAAGTTAACCCTATTCTTGCAAAAGCAATGGATCGTATCTTTACGCTTCATGCTGACCATGAGCAAAACGCGTCTACATCTACAGTACGTTTAGCGGGTTCTACTGGTGCTAACCCATACGCATGTATCGCTGCGGGTATTGCTGCACTTTGGGGACCTGCTCACGGTGGCGCGAACGAAGCTGTTCTTAAGATGCTTGATGAAATCGGCTCTGTAGAAAACGTTGCTCCGTTCATGGAAAAAGTAAAAACTAAAGAAGTTAAACTTATGGGCTTCGGTCACCGAGTTTATAAAAACTTCGATCCACGTGCGAAAGTAATGAAAGAGACTTGTGACGAAGTGTTAAGCGCACTTGGTATCAACGATCCTCAATTAGAACTTGCGATGGAACTTGAGCGTATTGCGTTAAGCGACCCGTACTTCATCGAACGTAAACTTTACCCGAACGTAGACTTCTACTCAGGTATCATCCTTAAAGCGATTGGTATCCCAACAGAAATGTTTACTGTAATCTTCGCACTTGCACGTACTGTTGGTTGGATCAGCCACTGGTTAGAAATGCACAGCGGACCTTACAAAATCGGTCGTCCTCGTCAGCTTTATACTGGCGAAACTCAACGCGATATCCAACGTTAATTCGTTACGCGTTTAGATCGAACAAGAAACCACCCTTTGGGGTGGTTTTTTTATGCCCTATTTGGGTAGTTTAAGTTTAATTTCATGAATTATAAGAATTACAAATAAACACCAATAGAAACACTTTAAATTAAAATATTTTTATATATTGCATAACTTATATTTATTAATCATTTTCAAAGGAATTGAAGATGTCACAAGATTTAAAACAATATGATCAGGCCTTTATGGGACACCCCAAACCACTAAAAGGCTTATTTTTCACAGAATTATGGGAACGCTTTTCCTATTATGGCATTCGACCACTACTTATTCTCTACATGGCAGCAATGATTGCAGATGGTGGACTTGGACTAGACCGCCCTTCAGCATCTGCAATCGTAGGTTTATTTGCTGGTTCGATGTATCTCATGACCGTTTTAGGTGGCTGGGTCGCTGACCGATGGCTGGGGCAAGAAAAAGCAGTTTGGTACGGCTCTCTGATTATTGCTTGTGGACATATCTCTATTGCTTTGACCGCACTGTTTAGCCATTTCTTTTTTTACTTTGGCTTAGTTCTGATTGTGATCGGATCTGGTCTATTCAAAACCTGTATTTCAGTCATTGTGGGTACATTGTATAAAGCACAGGACACTCGACGCGATGCAGGCTTTTCAATCTTTTATATGGGAATTAACCTAGGTTCTGTCCTCGCCCCTTTAGTTACTGGGCTTTTGGTTAAAGATTATGGTTGGCATTGGGGTTTTGGAATTGGTGGAATAGGCATGCTCATTTCATTGATTATTTTCCGTGTCATGACAGTACCCCAACTAAAAAAGTTCAATGCTTTACAAGGTGCAGAGACAACATGGGACAAAGCAGTACATTATGATAAAAATGCACCAAAAGTCGTAGCTCTATTCCTTGTCTTGGTCGCTGTGGTTGTTATTTTAACCTCCATAGGTTATTTACACATCAATCCAGTTATCATCGTAAAATATTTAACCGTTTCAATCTGTATTGCGATCATTGCATATTTTGCTTACCTACTTCTGTTTGCAAATCTAAATACGACTGAAAAAAAGAAAATTATTATTTGTTTTGTACTTCTCATGACTGCGGCGCTGTTTTGGTCTGCTTTTGAACAAAAACCAACCTCATTCAACCTATTTGCTCAGGATTTTACCAATCGACAATTTTTAGGATTTGAAATTCCTGCGGTTTGGTTCCAGTCTGTCAACCCAATTCTTATTGTAATTTTTGCACCCATCGCTGCGTGGTTATGGATGAAATTAGGCAAATCCAATCGTGACCCAAGTTATATCAGCAAATTTATTATTGCCTTGGTATTGGCAGCTTGCGGCTTTGGGTTAATGGTTCTTGCAAGCCATTCTGTGATCCAAAATCACGAAAATACGGTTTCACCATTGTGGCTCATTGGTGCAATGTTATTTTTAACCTTAGGTGAGCTATGCTTAAGCCCTGTTGGCCTCTCCGCAATGACTAAACTTGCACCAAATGTTCTACGTGGACAAATCATGGGTTTATGGTTTACTGCATCTGCACTCGGTAATTTAATGGCAGGGTTAATTGGTGGACATGTTTCTACTGATGAAATTAATCAATTACCAACCTTATTCATGCGCTGTGTGATTGCATTACTTATTGGTGCTGTGATTTTATGGTTATTAAGAATGCCGATTCGTAAACTTCTTGATCAAACTGCGTCAACTAAACCTACACCTATACAAAATTCTCAAGTGGAAACCTAATGAACACTCAAACGCCAAATGAAAAACTCAGTTTATTGAGAAGCCATATGCAGCAGCATCAGATTGATGCTTTCATTGCCATGAGTGCTGATCCGCACATGTCTGAGTATTTACCCGAATATTGGCAAGTTCGACTTTGGCTCACGGGATTTACGGGTTCAGTCGGAACTGTGGTGGTGACTCAAGACTTCGCTGGACTTTGGGTCGATGGGCGTTATTGGGTACAAGCTGAACAACAACTGAACAATACGGGCTATATCTTGCAGAAACAAAGCCATGATCCAGCTACAACGCACCTTGCTTGGTTGGCACAGCATTTAAGCAAAGATGCAAAAATTTCTGTGAATGGACAAAATATTTCTGTACAGCAATATAATGCTTTAGAGGATATTGCGAAACAACAGCAATTTAAACTCGAAAGCCATTTTGATCTGATCAGTGAAATTTGGCATGATCGCCCTGCCTTACCTCTACAAACAGTGTGGCAAATGGCAGATGGTTTAAATGCATTCACACGTGTAGAAAAAATTTCCGCAATTCGTGATGCTTTATCAACAAAAAATGCATCTGCTCATTTTGTTTCTTCCGTAGATGATATTGCATGGATCACTAACTGCCGTGGTCGCGATGTTGAATACAATCCCGTGTTCTTAGCACATTTATATATTGATCACTCTCGTACTGTGCTTTTTATTGATGATGCAAAACTTTCTCCTGAATTACAGGCAAACTTAGAAGCAGATCATATTGAAATTATTGCTTATGCGCAGAGTGCTGAGTTTCTAAAACAAATTCAAAATCAAGTTGTACTCATTGATCCTGCAAAAGTTTCAATATTACATGCTCAAGCAATTACCCTACATAATCAAGTGATTCAAGACATCAACCCAAGCACTTTATTTAAATCATGCAAACATCCATCTGAAATTGCACATATCAGAAATGCCATGATCAAAGATGGTGTTGCACTGTGTCATTTCTTTCATTGGTTAGATACTGCGCTTAAGAATGGTGAAAGCATCAATGAACTGAGCATTGATGAAAAAGCCACAGCTTTTCGTAAACAACAACAAGGTTTTATTGATTTAAGTTTCTCAACAATTGCGGGTTTTAATGCCAATGGCGCACTTCCGCATTACCGTGCAACTCCAGATCATTTTAGTCAAATTGTAGGTGATGGCTTATTACTGATTGATTCAGGTGCACAATATGCAGATGGCACCACAGACATCACCCGTGTCGTTCCTATTGGCACACCAATTAATGAACAAAAACGTGACTATACCTTGGTTTTAAAATGTCATATTGCATTAGCACAAACTGTTTTCCCTGAAGGAATTGCATCACCTTTATTAGACAGTATAACCCGCCAAACTTTATGGAAATATGGTTTAGATTATCGTCATGGTACTGGTCACGGCGTAGGCTTTGCGCTGAATGTGCATGAAGGTCCACAAGTGATTTCATGCTATGCACCACCAACAGAAAATACCAAGATGCGTGCAGGCATGATCACATCAAATGAACCAGGCTTATACCATGAAGGGAAATATGGCATTCGTATTGAAAATTTAGTGGTCAATCAACCTAAAGTTTTTGCAGACAAAACCTATGGTGATTTTTTAGAGTTTGAAACTTTAACGCTTTGCCCAATCAATACCCAGTGTATTGTTCTGGATTTGATGACGACTGATGAAAAAGCATGGTTGAATCAATATCACCAGACTGTACGTGAGCGTTTATCGCCACTTTTACAAGGTGATGTTTTAAATTGGTTAGTTGAGAATACTCAGGCGATCTAGATAATTTATCCACGAATAAAACAAAGCCCTAAATCTTTTAGGGCTTTGCTGATTAAATTACAGCTGAATGATGAAGTAGAATAACCATCAATTCACAGTCGTCTTCTTTGTTTCAACTGAATAATGGTCGGTATTCCAAACTTTTAACTGGTTACGCAGTTCTTGTAAAGACCACGGCCAAGCCGCAAAGTTACGACCATTTTCATCCAAATAATAAGACTTACAACCACCCGCATTAAATACCGTTGTTTTTAAATGCTTTTGTAAACGCTTATTGTGTGCTTCAACCACATCACCTTTAATTTCAAAACGAGTGAACTTCTGATTACGCATTTTCACTAAGGCATCTACAATATAACCCACTTGCGCTTCAGCAATACCAATAAATGAATCGTAAACCAAGATATTTGGACCTAGTACCAAGAATGCATTTGGAACATTCTCAATACTTGCACCCAAGTACGCTTCAGGTGAACTATTCTTCCAACGATCTGCTAAAACCTGACCATTGGCATCATAAACACGTTTACCAATTGGTGGATGTGATACTTCAAAACCAGTCCCCCAAATGATCACATCAACTTCGTGACGTTCACCATTCGCCGCGACAACAGTATTGCCATCTATCTCCACCAAACCATGTGGCACTAAACTGACATTGTCTTGTTGAAGTGCTGGATAATAGTTGTTGGCGAACAAAAGACGCTTACAACCTATATCAAAGTTTGGCGTAACATCTTTACGTAATTGATCATCTTGAATTTGCAATTTAAGCAATTGCTTACTGAGGAAATTAATTGGTTTTAATACTTTTGGATTACGCAAACCAAAATTAATACCATTTAAAATTTGCGCAATACTGTTACGCCATGTTTGTTGAATCACAGGGAATTTAGAAATAATACCTTTTGCTGTATCACTCAATTCCATATCTGCTTTTGGCAATACCCACGGCGCAGTACGTTGGAATACCACGACTGATTTTGCTAAAGGTTGAACTTGTGGAATAAACTGAATCGCTGAAGCGCCAGTTCCGATCACCGCTACACGTTTTCCTGTTAAATCATAATCATGATTCCAACGTGCGGAATGGAACATTTCACCTTTGAAACTTTCAATCCCTTTTAATTTTGGCATCGATGGTTCAGTGATTGGACCTGTGGTAAATACAACCGTTTTGGCTTGATATTTTCCTTTTGATGTTTCTAAATTCCAAATATGTTGCGACTCATCCCACTTAGCACTGGTCAATTCATTATTAAAGTCAATCTTACCGCCTAAGTTATACTTCTCAACCACTTCTTCTAAGTAGGTTAAAATCTCAGGTTGTTTGGCAAATAAGTGACTCCACTTATGACTCGGTGAAAATGAAAATGAATACAATGCCGATGGCACATCACATCCACAACCAGGGTAATTATTGTCACGCCAAGTTCCACCGACACGACTTGCTTTTTCAAGGACGATATAATCGTGATAACCCGCTTGATTCATTTTATAGGCAGCAGCGATTCCAGAAATCCCAGCACCGATCACAATTGTATCGTACACATGTACAGATTCAGGTTTTTTAGTACTTGAAACTGGCTTTTTACTTTCTTGTGTTTGATCCACTTTTTCAGTTTTAACTGCTTTCGTCGCAGTGGTCTTAGAAATCGCAACCTTAGTTGGTGCTTTTATTTCGACTTTTGCTTCAACTTTTGGCTCAGTCTTTACTTCAGCTTTCTTCACTTCTGCAGGCTGGATCACCTGTTTAATTTCTTCAACAGTAGTTTGTTTATTGGTCTTTTTTTCGCTTTTATCTTCAGGAAGCGTATCTACAGTCTGTTCAGTTGTCATCTTGATTCACTCTACAATTATTTTACATATTTATTAAATAATGGATAACCGATACCCAACATTTTTGCGTATAAGGCAGGTGAAGCGCGCTTCATTAACCAGAATAATTTCGCATCAGGTTGAGGTACGGTATAAAGTTTGCCAGCATCTAAATTATTCAATGTTTTAATCACGACTTTTTCACTGGTTGTGAAAGCATGGTTCATCAATAAATCATCAGCCAATCCTGCATACTGTTTTGGCAAGCGACCATTTTTCATGATATTGGTTGGAACAAGTGTTGGGCAAAGTACATTGACACTGATTTTATCTTTGCGTAACTCTGCTGAAAGTGTTTCAGATAAAGCCAAGACGCTAGACTTTGTGACGTTGTATGCAGTCATTTCAGGCGCTGCCGTAAAGCCTGCTGCCGATGCAACATTAATGATTGCACCATAACCTTGTTGTTTAAACTTCGGTACAAAATAATGGCAACCATAAATCACTCCCCAAAGATTGATGTTGACACACCATTGCCAATCTTCGAGTGATACTTCGTCAAACTTACCACCGAGCCCTACGCCCGCATTATTAATCACTAAAGTCACTGAATGGTTCATTAACTTTTCAGCTTGCTCTGACAACGCTTTGACTTGTGTTTTATCCGTCACATCACATTGCACAGCAAATGCTTTGCCTGTGGTTTGAGATTGAATTAAATTCACTGTTTCTTCAGCTGCTGCAAGATTAATATCCGCACAAACAATCGTACCACCACGCTTTGCCAGTTCCATCGCAAAGCTACGACCGATCCCACTGCCAGCGCCCGTCACCACAGCATAAGCATGTTGACTCGGTTTTAATTTTTTAGAAAAAATTCCCATGTATTTCAATCCATTTATTATTGTAAGGACGTTTTAAGAACGTAGTGCTGGAATAAATTCTTTGGTCAAATATGGCGTCAGAACACCATTTTCAGGATTCAACAAAGTTTCTTTGTAATATGCCAAAAACTCACTGGTATCGTGGTCATTTGGATGAAAGTCTGGACGCAAATAATCAAATATATGCTTTAAAGAACTACCATAAACACCATCTTTTAAACCGAAAATCAAACGGAAACTATGTGGAATCTCTTTCCAATAACTCCAACGAATCAGGTTTTTAGGATCACGATAGAACGGTACAATCGTCGATGCAGCCGAGATCAACACAAGAATCGTGATCAATGCAGGAAAAAATCCTGCAATACGCAATGCATAATTATTTGATAAAGTTTGGAAAACGTCAAAAGCAATATCTTTATGCTCAGACTCTTCTAACATATGCCACATCCAAATCGCACGTTGTTTTTCATCTGTAGAACGGAAGAAGACCGACTCATGATTCATCATGTATTCAGCCAGAACCGCAGTAAAATGCTCAATACCTGCCATTAAGGATAATTTCATTGGTTGTGGTAAACGGTTAAAACCATACTCAAAAACATAACCTGCTAAAAAGCGAAATAATTTCACTGGCAAATCACGTTCCATATACGCATCATTTAATTCTTCGTGCATTTTAGAATGAATTGCTTCTTGCCCAATCAAAGAGGTCACACGCTGCTTTAACAATGGATCTTTAATAAAATCACGATGATAACGTGCCGTATCAATCACCAAGTCTTCGCCGAGTGTCAGAAAAATAGATAAAGATGCAAAATATGCACTGGCTAATTCCGCATCCATATAAAATCTGTGATCCAATTTTTCAGGTTCAAAATCAAACTTCATATGACGAATAGGAATAATTGGTGTTTGATTTTCCAGACTAAAAGGTGCCGCTGAAAAAACTTTTGAAAATGCTTTTTTGATTGGTTTAGCTAAGATCATTGCAAATACCCTTTATTCATGAAAATGGAAATCCAATTTCTGTTGAAGCTAAAAGATTTATTTTTTAGAGTAAAAACTCCAGATTATGCATGAAAATTACGCCATGCTTTATCAATTACCATTGGCACATTTCTTCTTTTGATTAGCAAATTATGACAACATCACTGCTTTGTTAGACAAAATATTTGAGAATGGTTTCAACTGATAGAAAATGTCCTATAAAGACAATATTTGATTTTCATTTTCACAACAAAATTGGCTGAAATGACATTTTAATTTTGCCCCTAAAAGCACATAGAAACGTATCTCACAGCATTTTTTATTGGACAAATTTAATGTTTTAAAAGTGGCTCAATCGCACAGTCAATTCAGCCACTTTCTAGGCATCGATCTATGCACATTACACACGTAAAGCAGGGGTAAATTCTTTAACAAAGAATGGGGTTAGAGTCCCTGTCACAGGATCAAGTAATTCTTTTTTGTAATGTTCTAAAAGCGCATTGGTATCATGATCATTTGGATGAAAATCTGTGCGTAAATAATCAAAAATATGACCTAAGCTACTGCCAAATACGCCCTCTTTTAAACCAAATAATAAGTCCCAACTGCCTTTGGCTTCTTTCCAAAAATCAAGACTTAAGGCATTCTTTGGACGGCGTAAAAATGGGAGGAATAAAGCACCGGCGCCTACCCCAAGCCCCAAAGTTGCTAAAGCAATAAAGAAACCTGCGATACGTAGCGGATAATCACCTGAAAGCACTTGATAAGTATCGTAAGCAATATCTTTATGCTCAGATTCTTCCAACATATGCCACATCCACAGCGCACGTGTCTTTTCATCTAAAGAATGATTAAAAATGTCTTCATGATTCATCGCATACTGTGCAAATACCGCAGTGAAATGCTCAATTCCTGCCATCATTGAAAGTTTTAAGGGTTGTGGAAACTTCAAGAAAGTATGATTAAACACTTGTTCTGCAAGGAAACGGTAAAATTGCACAGGGAAATTACGAGGGATCATCGCATCGTTATATTCTTCATGAATTTTTGAATGAATTGCTTCTTGCCCAATTAGACTGGTGAGACGTTGTTTTAACACTGGATCTTTTATTAGATCACGATGATAACGTGCAGTTTCAATAACCAACTCTTCACCATAAGTTAAGAAAATAGACAGTGCAGCAAAATAAGCCGTACCCCATTCTTTTTGCATAAAGAACTTCGCATCGATGTCTTTCGATTCAAATTTGAAGTTGAAATGACGAATCGGAATATTGGCTAAACGACCTGTAAGATCAGGCATTGCTTGTGGAAATATTTTGGTAAATACTTTTTTGACTGGCTTTGCTAATAACATAGAGAGTACGCTCTGGATTCATTCATGGATCATGAGTTTGATTGCTTAAGCGGAACAATTTCACAAATTCAGCAAAAACCATGTTTTATGCACAAAAAAAATAAAGGATTCCTTTCAAAATACCGTTAGCAATTTAGGTCAATTGATTAGCAATACATGACTATTCATTAAAATTGTCTGACAAATCGCTCTTCGTTATTCTTCTATTGAATATTTCAAAATAAATCATGACCCATGAGGACAGTGGATTTGCACTGACATTACTTGAATAGTTGTTTAAAAAATCGTTATGGTAAGTACATTGAACTATAACAATACCTGTTGGAATGGATATGCAAACTGCTGAATCATGGATCGATCTCACCGCTCATTTACAACTCTATGTAAAATCATGGACACCTGAGCAGCTTCAGCATCAAATACCGATTATTTTATTACATGACTCACTCGGTTCTGTAGCACTATGGCGTGATTTTCCTGAGCAACTTGCACAAATGACTGGGCGAAAAGTGATTGCTTATGATCGACTTGGCTTTGGTCAATCTTCTGCAAATCCTGAAACATTAAAAGTCGATTTTGTTTCGACTGAAGCAACAACTCATTTTGCAAAAGTACTCGAACATTTCAATATTCAAGATTTTATTGTGATGGGACATAGTGTTGGCGGAGGTATGGCAAGCTGTTGTGCGGCACATTATCAAGACCATTGTAAGGCCTTAATAACCATGTCTGCACAAGCAATGGTGGAAGAGCTTACCCTTTCTGGAATCCGCGAAGCCAAAGTAATGTTTCAGCAAGCAGGACAACTAGATCGCCTAAAGAAATATCACGGAGAAAAAGCCCAATGGGTATTAAATGCATGGACTGAAACATGGTTATCACCTGAATTTAAAGACTGGTCTTTAGACTCATTCCTCCATCAGGTGCATAGCCCTTTATTGGTTATTCATGGTGAACTAGATGAATACGGCTCTTTAGCACAGCCTCAACGATTTATGGATCATACACAAGGCAAAAGTCAGCAAGAAATTATTTTGGGTGCGCATCATATGCCACATAATGAGCAACCTGAATTGGTTTTAAGCTTAATCCAAGGTTTTCTTAATTCCCTTAATATTGCTTAAATTCTTGTTTAATCAGCAGATCGTTTGATGCTTCTAAATCATGAATAGTGCCATTATTTCATCATGACTTTGTGAAAATATAAATGACATCGCGAATGAAAAGCTAAGCGAATGAAAAGCTAAAAATACATATAGCATGTTGATCAATGTTAATATTGATCACATATACTCATTAGAAATTTTCAATGATACCGATATTCACCAGACTTTTAGCCAAATTGCTTCGACTCGATCAATTTAAATATCGAAGTCTTACTGAGGGTGAAATTCTGATCAGTAAAACTGTTTTTGGTGATCTAATTGATTATCAAAAGGTTAAAGTCATGAATCACCCCTATTTGCCTTGGCAACCTGTGGGTATTTTGATGGCGCCCAATGGCTATATTCATTTAAAAGATGCTGACTATTGTGAAGATTTTTCATGCCTGAGTCTGGGTTATCAAGCTGTTTTTATTCATGAGATGGCACATGTTTATCAGTATCAGCGCCATGAAAATGTATTGCTCAAAGGTGCAATTTTACAATCCGCAATGTATCTTTCTTTTGGTAAGTACAATCCCTACCGTTATACCTTTATCACAGGCAAATCTTATTTTGATTATAATATTGAACAACAAGGCGATATTGCCAAAGACATTTATTTAAATCGAATCGAAAACATCATTTTGAATAAAAACTCATCAAACTAGCTTATTCAACTACGAAAAATACTTATAAAGTGACTAAACTCACAGAAATATCCTAAAGTTTTTCTATTATGATACAAATACAAAAAATATTGAAAAATCACTGGTTTCTATTAAAAAAATCGACTAAATTCAAGTGTATTTTGACGCAATACTGAATAAACCGAATGAATCACTAGCTTCTAACGTTTTTTTAGTTAAAATACGCATTGTCTAAAATTTTTGCCTTGCAAGAACATAGAGATTTTTGATCATTATTTGATGATTTTATAGATTCGCCATTTGGCAATATGACGTTGTAACTATATATGCTTTGTTGAATAACTATATTTTAAAAATCAACAGAATATATATAAATTAACCTATTGGAATAGGATTTGATTTAAATGAAAAGTTTTAAAATTGCTCTCTCGCAATTCTCTCCATTCATTGGTGATATTGAGTCAAATGTTCAAAAGATGATTGAACAAGCCAATGAAGCAAAAAAACAGAATGCTGAAATTATTGTTTTTCCAGAACTATCTACTATTGGTTACCCTGCCGAAGATTTATTATTACGTCCAAGCTTAACAAAACGTACAGCCCAAGCTTTTGAAAAATTAGCAGAAGTTAAAGATATTGTTCTTGTTTTCGGTTTTGCCAATCATACTGAAGATGGTCAATGCTATAACGCAGCGGCTGTAATGAAAGACGGGCAAGTTTTGGGTATTTATAATAAACAAAACTTACCAAACTACAGCGTATTTGATGAAAAGCGTTATTTTAATGAAGGTCATCAACACCTTGTATTTGAATACCTTGGTCATAAATTTGGCGTCTTGATTTGTGAAGATATTTGGTCACTCAATACCGTTCAGCAAGTTGCTCAATTGAATGTTGAGACTATTCTTGTATTGAATGCTTCACCGTATGAAGTAGGCAAACCTCAACATCGCGTAACGACACTTAAAGAGTTGGCAAAACAAATGAATATCAACTTGGTTTACGTGAACCAAGTTGGTGGTCAAGATGATTTGATCTTTGATGGTACAAGCTTTGTCATTAACAATTCTGGCGATGTAGCATCTCAAGCATCAAGTTTTAAAGAAGAGTTACTGATTGCCAATTATCAAGTTGAAAATAAAGCTTATGAAGTTGTAGAAGCTGCTCCTGCATTAGATACGATGGCTGAAATTTACCAAAGCTTGGTTCTCGGAACGCGTGACTATGTTCAACGTTCAGGTTTTCCTGGCGTAATTTTAGGTCTTTCAGGTGGTATTGACTCTGCGTTGACACTGGCGATTGCTGTAGATGCAATTGGTGCGGATAAAGTTCAAGCTGTAATGATGCCTTATACTTATACATCACAAATCAGTGTTGAAGATGCCACTGAACAAGCAAAACGTATGGGTGTAACTTTCGGTATCGCTGAAATTCATCCGATCGTGAACAGTTTCATGCAAACCCTGTTCCCGTTCTTCGGTAACTCACCTGCGGATGCGACTGAGGAAAATCTTCAAGCACGTGCACGAGGTACTTTACTTATGGGCTTGTCGAATAAGTTTGGTAACTTAGTCCTTTCAACAGGAAATAAATCTGAACTTGCTGTCGGCTATTGCACACTCTACGGTGACATGGTCGGTGGTTATGCTGTGCTGAAAGACGTGTATAAAACCATCGTATTTGAATTGGCAAAATATCGTAATAGCATTGCAGACGCGCCAGTGATTCCAGAACGTGTGATTACGCGCCCACCATCAGCAGAACTTCGTCCAGATCAAAAAGACCAAGACTCGTTACCTGCTTATGATGTACTTGATGCAATTCTTTATGCTTATATTGAAGAAGATCAAAGCCAAGATGACATCATTGCCAAAGGTTTTGAAAAAGACGTGGTTGAAAAAATCATTCGTCTGGTTGATCGTAATGAATATAAACGTCGTCAAGGTGCAATTGGTCCACGCATCAGCTCACGTGCATTCAGCCGTGAACGTCGTTACCCAATTGTGAACGGCTGGAAAGCAGGTGTATAAGCCTCGTGAATGTGAATAATTCACTTCCACCTTCGAGCTTTGCTCAGGAATTTGCTCAAGCCTTGTTGCTTGAGCAAGTTCGCTTTATTAAACAACAACTTTTAGATCAAAATAATCCTCAATACATTCGAAACTTTATTTCTCAAAGTTATCAAAATGCCGATCAAATCCTTTTAAAAGATGTCATTCAACTCGAACAACTACAATCTGTTGTTCAGAAGTATGCATTTGAATTAAATCTAGGCGCGGATATTCTTGAGTTTATTGGCGTTGCTGCACAAAAAATTCACCGTGAAGCGATTCATAGCCATACGATTTTCAATGATCTTTTGTCTGATGAAGCATTTGAATTATGGCTATTTAAAATTTTAGAATTAGAACAACTTAAAGATTACATTCAGGAAAATTTACAACATAATCCTCAAATTCAACAAGTCAGCTTACAACTTGCCAATCAAATTTTGGAAAGCAATACACCTTGGCTCAATCAATTACGTCAATACACGGTTAAACAGAATAAACTCAGCTCAAAAGTCATCAGCTTTATCCAAGACCAGCAACAAAATATAGAGTTAAAGCTAGAACACCAACTGGCTCATGCGATTCGTAAACAACTGAGTCAGATTATTCTTTTACCCAATGAAGACTTAGCGGATATTGCGACACATATTTGGTCGGAGATTAAACAACGCACATTAAAAGAAACATTCTCACAAGTACAATCCATTGATTTTGAAGAATTCTTTATTCTTGTTTATGAATCATGGAAAGAGTTACGCCAAACTGAATTCATGCAACAAGTGATTTTAAATATTGTTGAAGCCTTTTACGAATATTTTAGTGCATACAGCTTACAAGAATTACTCCACTCTGTTGGTTTAGATGAAAATGATTTATTCGCAGAAGCAGATCGCTTTGTGCCACATTGCCTAGGCGCTTTAGATCAGCATCAGTTACTTGATGACATCATCAAATCGCTAATTGCACCTTTCTATTTAGATACACAGACCCAGCGCTTTATTGAAAATTATTTGGCTGAGAAAGCTTAATTTTACTTTTGCATCACGTCGTTCTATATTTTCAATAAAATAATTAAGTTATTAAGTTATTAAGTTATTAAGTTATTAAGTTATTAAGTTATTAAGTTATTAATTTTGCTTAAATTTTATTTATTTTCAAAAATATAAAAAAAGAGACCATGCGGTGAGCATGGTCTATAAAAATGGTGGCTATGACGGGACTTGAACCTGTGACCCCCGCATTATGAGTGCGGTGCTCTAACCAACTGAGCTACATAGCCTTAAACTGTGTGGGCATTATCTAGATTTATCTGGCATGCGTCAAGCACCGAAAAGCACTAATGATCACGCTTTAAACAATTGATAATTAAATGTTTAAAATTAATACATATTTATAAAATTATTGAGGCAAAATAGAAGAAATTTTTCTTTGAGCCCTCTATGAAAATCAAAAGTTTAGTTCTCATTTTATCTTTAACGCTACTAACTGCTTGCCAGACGATCAGCCCAATCTTTGTGGACTACAACGGTGTGCGAATGGATGTAGCAAAATGGATTAATCAGCATCAACTTCTCAGCATGCAACAAAAACGAAGCATGGTACAACTGAGCAAAGCTCAACAACAACTACAACGTATTGATAATATTTCAGAAACACAGAAATTAACCATTGCCAAAGACAATAGTATTGCCATGCATTGCGCACAACAACATTTAACTGAGTCTCAAATCAGTCAACTACAACAGCAAATTTTTGGTGATGATAAACAAAGAATTTTAGACATCTATGATCAAAAATTTCCAAAGTTAAAATTGGATGTAAATGCTATTCAGTGCGAATAATGGATATCGTTCTTTTTATTTTTCTGATATTCAATAGAAAAATAGAGAGTGACTTACCACTCTCTATTTGCAACAAGTTCTTCCATTTCAATATCAAGATAGCCTTGATCTTGCACCACCATCATCATCGCTTCTGCAATATAATCCGCAGCAGTATCATCCAGTGAAGAATCAAGGTCTTCAAACTGTGGCTTCATTTCATTAATATCAAGCACAGTCGAGTTTGCTAAAGCATACACCTCAGCATCACTAAAACTGGTTTTCGCTAATTTCTTAGCAAATTGTTCGATCAGTTGCTTGACTTCAGCAACCAGAATATCTGGATAATATTCATCATCGAACATTGGGAGGAGTAAATCATTAAACATAGCGACCAAAAAAATCTGACAGCAATTGACCTGCTTATATAACACAAACGATACAATTCACCAAATTGATATACCGCTTTTCATGATCGAATTTACAAATCACTCTTTTGCATTTGCACTTAAACTTTTTGCAATCCCAATTAAATCAATAAATTCAGAGCGGATTTGAAAAGGATCTGGTTGATCTGACTGTTTCGCTAGTTTTTGAATATCGTTCCATGTCTGATTTGCACTGTATTTTCCACCCTGCAACTTTTGCCCATAACTTGCAACCGCTATTGCAAATTGGGTGTCTGTACTGGCTTGTGACAAGGCTTTACTTTGTACTTTGATCGGTTGATTGAGCAAAATACTGGTTTTTTCATTCGGTTGTTTATAACGTAGCTTTAAAAATGCATATTCACCATTCTTATTGGCATCAGTAGATTTTGCAGCTGCTTGATAGCGTGATTCATTTAACCATCCTGCCTGACCTGTAGGAATGATTTCGTACAATGCCGTCACAGTATGCCCTGCACCAATATCACCTGCATCCACTTGATCATTATTAAAATCTTCTTGGTTTAATAGACGATTTTCATAGCCAATTAAGCGATATTCTTTGACTGTATGCGGATTAAATTCAACTTGAATTTTTACATCTTGTGCGACTGTTGCAAGTGTCGATGACAATTGACGTTGCAAAACTTTCTTGGCTTCTTTTTCATTATCAATATAACTATAGTTGCCATCGCCTGCATCAGCCAATTGCTCCATCAATTGTTCATTATAGTTGTCCGTTCCAAAGCCTAAAGTTGTAAATGAAATACCCGTTTTACGCTTTTCCGCCACCATGCCTTTTAAGGTGTTGAAATCGGTAATGCCCACATTAAAATCACCATCCGTCGCGATTAAAATACGATTAATCCCGCCCTTGATCATGGATTTTTCAGCTTCTTCATAAGCCATACGAATCGCACGTTCTCCAGAGGTTGAACCCTGCGCTTGTAATTTATTAATCACGCTGAGAATTTTGTCTTTTTCTTTACCAGACGTCGGTTCAAGCACCAATTTCTCACCACTTGCATAGGTAATAATCGTGACTTTATCCTGAGGACGTAGCTGTTCAGTTAGCGTTCTGAGTGTGGTTTTCACCAAAGGTAATTTATTCGAATCATTCATACTGCCTGAAACATCGATCAAGAATACTAGATTTGCTGGAGGGAGATTTTTCGGATCAATATCTTTGGCTTTTATGCCAATCTTGATCACTTTGGCATTATTTTTCCACGGCGAATCTACAGTTTCAGTGGTGACTGAAAATGGATGCTGCCCTGTCGGCAATGGATAGTCATAATTAAAGTAATTGATCAATTCCTCTATACGTACTGCATCCACAGGTGGTAATTGACCATTGCTATTTAAAAAACGTCTAACATTCGAATAGCTTCCTGTGTCCACATCAATACTAAAAGTTGAAACTGCTTCTTGCGCTACACTTTTTACAGGATTGATCTCATTTTCTTGATATTTTTCAGTATTCTGTACAGGTTGTGGTTTTTCTCGAACAATCATTTCAGGCTGTCTTATACTGACACGAGAGCCAGAAGTAGCAGAACTCTGAACTAGTTTTCGATTATGTGCTGCATAAGCCGCTTGCTTTGCTAAAGCTTTAGCATCAGACATCGGTGCTGCTGACACAGGCATCGGTGCAATAGGTGCAACTTCAACAACCGTAGCTGACTGGTTATGTTGCATCTGAGTACAACCAGCCAAACTCACTATAGCCAAACTTAATATCGTAAATTGGGTCTTCAAATGAAAGTTCATTGTATTTCCTTATTTTTAAAATTTTGATTGTTCAAGTCATGTTAAATAATGACGAATAGAGCTCTTGCGCAAGCCAGAAAGTGTTTAAATTTTATATACAAAACATATTCAAAAGTATATTGGGAGTTCCTTCTCCCTTTGGGAGAAGGCTAGGATGAGGGAGCTTTTAAATAGAGAACCTCTCCCTTGCGCAGTAATACTGCTCATCTCCTGAAAGGAGAGGGAACATTTAATATCGCTTCAGATCTCGCCGAAAATAACTTTCGCAAAAAGTCTAATATATAACGCTACACTGCCAATTAAAACAGTATTTATAATGAATAATTTGTAATTTTTTGAGCAAAAAAGGCGCTTTATTGCAAAACGCCTGTTTCATGAATAAGGTAGATCAATGATTCAGTTTTTTATAGCCTTTTAAATTTAAGAAATTTTAGAATTTAAGAAGCTTTATTGATCTGTACAGTCTTGGTCGCACTTGGACTTAAACTTTTGGCTCTTTTTACCAAATCAATAAATTCAGCTTTTAAACCATAAGCATCATTCTGTTTAGCGCTTTGCGCCAAGTTTATAATGTCATTCCAACCCATCGAAGCATTGTATTGACCGCCTTTTAACTGTTGACCATAAGCAGCAACCGCGATAGCAAAACGTGTGTCTGCATTGGCTTGACTCAAAGGCTTACTTGAAGCGGAAATCGGTTGTGTCAGTAAAATACTTTTTTTCTGATTCGGCAATTTATAACGAATATTTAAATAGGCATACTCAGATTTCTTACCCGAACTCGCATCATTTTTCGCATAGCGTGAATCTGCCAACCACCCCTTTTGCCCTACTGGAATAATTTCATACAAAGCGGTCACGGTATGCCCTGCACCCACATCTCCCGCATCGACTTTATCGTTATTAAAATCCTCCTCTTTTAACATGCGATTTTCATAGCCAATTAAACGGTACTCTTTCACCGTTGCAGGATTAAATTCCACCTGTAATTTTAAATCTTGTGCAACAGTTGCCAAAGTAGAGGACATTTGACGCTGTAGGACTTTTTTTGCTTCATTTTCATTATCAATGTAACTGTAATTCCCATTGCCAGCATCAGCAAGTTGTTCCATCAACTGCTCATCATAATTACCTGAGCCAAAACCTAAGGTTGAAAATGAAACACCTGTTTTACGTTTTTCTGCGATCATATTTTTTAGGGTATCAAAGTCAGTTATACCCACATTAAAATCACCATCAGTGGTAATTAAAATACGGTTAATCCCACCTTTAACAAAGCCCTGTTGAGCTGACTTATATGCCATTTGGATCGCTTGCTCACCGGCTGTACCACCGCCTGCAACAAGCTGATCAATCGCCTTGAGAATCTTATTTTTTTGGTCGCCGCTGGTTGGTGGTAAAACCACTTTATCACCATCTGAATAAGTAATTAACGTTACCTTATCTTGTGGACGTAGCTGTTTGGTTAGGATTTTTAAAGTCTTTTTCACCAATGGCAATTTGTTCGGTTCATTCATACTGCCTGATACATCGACCAAGAAGACTAGATTTGCAGCAGGTAAATTTTGTTGGTCAATGTCTTTGGCTTTAATACCAATTTTGATCACTTTAGCATTGGCCTGCCAAGGAGAGTCTACTGTTTCACTACTCACAGCAAAAGGATGCACACCTGTAGCCTGAGGATATTGATAATCAAAATAATTGATCATTTCCTCAACACGTACCGCATCGACAGGAGGTAAACTTCGATCTTGCACAAGGAAGCGACGCACATTGGTATAACTACCTGTATCCACATCCGCACTGAATGTAGAAATGGGTTGTTGCGCAACACTTTTAACAGAATTGGTTTCAACCTTTTGATAGTTTTCTGTATTTTCAGCAGAACCCACTACAGGACTAGTTGCTGCAACATCAGCTGTAGCAGCAGCTTCCATGTCAGCACTCGCATCTACAGCAACCTGTTCAGTTGAATATTCAGCAGAAACAGAGGCATCACTCGCAGCTTCTTCTGATTTTTTACTACATCCTGCAATCATTACAGCAAATAATGATATTGCAAGTAAACTTTGTTTGGATTTCATCACTCATCCCTCAAATTATTGTCAGTTTTTATAGTTATATCGATATAAGCTCATTGTTATATTATTACATTACTATTTTTTCACAATATGCAAAACCACTTTGGTTGACATGATTTTGTATGTGTTATGTAATACCATTACATTTAATAAATTAAAAAGAAGCATGCCTATAGACATGCTTGATTTACGGACAAGTAGAAATTTAAATTCTGAATAACGATTAGCTTGCTAGATTCATCGCTTGCCACACTTTAATTGCATCCGACATGGCTTTTACATCATGCGCACGCACCATACTCGCCCCCTGCTGAATACTGAGTAAATGTGCCGCTACACTACCTACCGCACGATGTTGCGCATCTGCACCATTCAAAGCCTCACCGATAAAACGCTTACGTGATAAAGCAGAAAGAATCGGATAACCCATTTCATTGAGTTTATGAAATTCATTTAAAAGTTTTAAATTCTGATGTGCATTTTTTGCAAAGCCAAAACCGGGATCAATCATGATATTTTCAGCACGAACACCTGCGAACAATGCATCATCGACACGTTGTTGTAACTCTGCTATCACATCTAATGTCACATCGTGATATTGATCAAGATTATTCATGGTCGTTGGCTCACCACGCATGTGCATGATAATAACTGGAATATCTAATTCAGCTGCTGTTTGCAATGCATTTGGACGGGTCAAAGCACGTACATCATTCCAGATATGTGCACCCGCTTGTACGGCTGCTCGAATCACTTCAGGTTCAGAAGTATCAATCGAGATCACAACATCATGTTTTGACAGCGCTTCAACGACAGGAACAACACGGCGGATTTCTTCTCCAAGCTCAACGGGTGATGCGCCTGGACGTGTAGACTCACCACCAATATCAATCACTGTTGCACCATCAGCTACCATTTGTAAGGCATGCGCTACCGCTTGATCTTTCTGGTTATGCTTTCCGCCATCACTAAATGAATCTGGGGTGACATTGAGAATCCCCATGACATGCGGTTGCGATAAATCTAATGATAATCGCCCACACTGCAAGATCTTTTTAGGCAGTGGTTGTAGTTGCATGTCATCGCTCCAATTTCATATTCACAATATTTTAGCAACTCATTAAACAAATAAGTTAAATCATTTTTAATTAAAGCTTTATTTGAGCAATTTATGAATATGAAATTTGCTTAGGCTATTTATAACCTTTTATGATTTCTGTTTGAATGATCTGTCAAATGATCAATTTTAATCATTGTTAAAATTCATCAAACATAAAAAAAGAGCCTCTTTCGAGACTCTCATTGTTAAGCTAGTTTTTTAAAGCCATGCTTTAAGTTTGCTCAGGTCGCTGGTAATGGCGGTGGTGTTGATGGGCCATCAGTAGGAACAACATCAATCACTGGATTATCAGCCACATAAACTTTCGGTGGTTGAGGCTCACGACCTTCCATGATGTCACGGATTTGATCACGGTCAATGGTTTCCCATTCCATCAAAGCTTTTACCATTGCATGTGCAATATCTTTGTTATTTTCAAGAATATCACGTGCAACTTTATATTGCTCATCTAAGATACGGCGAACTTCTTGGTCAACTTGTTGTTGCGTTGCTTCTGAAATCGTGCGATTGCCCATATTACCAAAGAAACCATTTTGGTTTTCTTCTTCATAAACCATCACGCCCATTCTGTCAGACATACCGTATTTGGTTACCATCGCACGTGCCATTTTCGTTGCACGCTCGAAGTCGTTTGAAGCACCTGTCGACATTTGGTTAATGAAGACTTCTTCTGCAATACGACCACCAAATAAGATTGAAAGTTCATTCAACATTTTTGATTTGTAATGACTAATCGCATCTTGCTCAGGTAACTGCCAAGTCACACCCAAAGCCCAACCACGCGGCATAATTGTAACTTTATGCACTGGGTCTGTCCCTGGAAGAATCTCAGCAACAATCGCATGACCCGCTTCATGATAAGCAGTCGCACGGCGCTCTTCATCACGGATGACCATCGACTTACGTTCTGGTCCCATGTACAACTTGTCTTTTGCATCTTCAAAATCATGCATATCGACAGTGTTTTTATTACGACGCGCTGCAAACAATGCTGCTTCATTCACAAGGTTTGCAAGTTGCGCACCAGAGAAACCTGGTGTACCACGTGCAAGAACTTTAACATCCACACCTGTAGTCGAAGGAAGTTTCTTCAAGTGAACATTAAGAATTTGCTCACGACCTTTAATGTCTGGAAGTCCAACCATTACTTGACGGTCAAAACGACCTGGGCGAAGTAAAGCTTTATCGAGTACATCTGCACGGTTTGTTGCAGCAATCACGATAATGCCTTCATTACCTTCAAAGCCGTCCATTTCTACAAGCATTTGGTTAAGGGTTTGTTCACGTTCATCGTGACCACCGCCTGTACCTGAACCACGATGACGACCTACCGCATCGATCTCATCAATAAAGATGATACATGGCGCATGGCGTTTTGCTTGTTCAAACATGTCACGTACACGAGATGCACCAACACCGACAAACATTTCAACGAAGTCAGAACCAGAAATACTAAAGAATGGAACTTTCGCTTCACCTGCAATCGCTTTCGCAAGTAAAGTTTTACCTGTACCTGGAGGACCGACCATCAATACGCCTTTCGGAATAGTTGCACCTAGACGTTTGAATTTAGCAGGATCTTTTAAGAAATCGACAATTTCGACAACTTCTTGTTTCGCTTCATCACAGCCCGCAACATCTGTAAATGTCACTTTGATTTGGTCTTCTGAAAGCATTTTTGCTTTCGACTTACCAAAGCTCATTGGACCATTTTTACCACCTGCACCACCACCCATGTTACGCATAAAGAACATGAACAATAAAATAATCAATAGTACAGGGAAGCTTGCGATCAGAAGTTGCATCAACAAACCTTGGCGTTGAGGTGCAGTACCTTCAACAACAACGTTATTTTTGATGAGTGTTGGCATCAGTTCAGGATCTTGAACTGCTGGGCGAATACTTTCAAAGTCCGAACCATTCTTTTTTTCGCCACTTATTCTTTCGCCATCAATTGTGACTTTACTGATTTGACCAGCATTCACCGCTGTAATGAATTCTGAATAATTCATTGCAGAAGGCTTACTGCGGTCACTCAGGTTACTGAAGATAAGGATCAGCACACCTAGTATGACCAGCCACAATACGGCATTTTTGAAGTAATCGCTCAAAGCTTTATTCCCATATATAACTATTTTGATCAGGCTCAATCTTGCTTGATCGTAACAAAAAGCGAGTAATGAATTTCGCAATTATTATTAAAAACGTACAAAATGCACAATTTTTAACAACTTGGCAAGTATTTGTTGGCAATTCATTACCAACAATGAACATACCTTAAATACCTAACTTATTGCGATACTTTTTTACGGCCCTGTCCAATTAAAAAAACTTCTTTGGAACGTGCACGTGAAGCAGCGGGTTTTGCTGTTTTTAACACATCAAAACTGTCTACAACTTGCTTTCGAAACTCATCAAAACCAGTCCCTTGGAAAACTTTTACCACAAACTGCCCTTTTGGTCCTAAAACCTTATTGGCAAAATCAAGTGCAAGTTCACACAAGTAAATCTGGCGAGGTTGATCTACAGCCTTATTACCTGATGTATTGGGGGCCATATCCGAAATTACAACGTCTACAGTGCGTCCATTTAAAATATTTAACAATTTTTCGAAAACTTCTTCTTCACGGAAGTCACCTTGTAAGAAGGTTACATCAGGTAAAGCATCCATTTCTAAAATATCAGAAGCAATAACCAAACCCTTATCACCAACGAGCTTTCCTGCGATTTGCGACCAACTTCCAGGCGCAGCTCCCAAGTCAACCACGGTCATACCAGGCTTGATCATTTTATGTTTTTCTTGAATTTCAAGTAGCTTATATGCTGCGCGAGCGCGATAACCTTCTTTTTGTGCTTTTTTCACAAAAGGATCATCCAAATGCTCTCTCATCCACGCACGACTACTTTTCGATAACTTCTGGTTGGTAATGCGTGTAGCCATAACTCTCTTGATATAAACGATAACTAACCTCTGATTGTACGTTAAAAACATTTTCAATGCAGTATTGATCTGCATTTAAATCACCCAATATTGCTGTGTTTTTTTAAATCATCTTGATCGATTATTTCTACAGAATTTACAGCGCAGTGGAATGGCTTTTGTTATACTAGGTCGTTTTTAAATTTAGGTTATTTTTTATGGCGACTCTCTCTATCCAAGAACGTAAACGTTTACGTCAAATCGGACATGCATTAAACCCAGTTGTAATGCTTGGGGATAAAGGCTTGACTGAAAGTGTCGTTGAAGAATTAAGCCGCGCTTTAAATGATCACGAATTGATTAAAGTGAAAATTGCAGGTGAAGATCGTGAAGCACGTGCAGCAACAATTGCTGAAATCGCTGAAGTTTCAGGTTCTGAAGTAGTACAAACCATTGGTAAAATTGCATTACTTTACAAAAAAGCACCTAAACAAAATCCTAAGCTATCTAACTTAGTTCGCCACGCACATTTGTCTAATTAAGCTTAAATTTTACTGGCAATACTATGGCAAGTTACGAACTTAGTGCTTTTGATCGTCGTTTTCAAAGCATTTCTCTTGTTGGTGCGATTGAGCAAGTCAGCCCATATACATTGAATGTGGGTTATTGGCTCAGAGATCCAAATCAGTTTATTCAATATCCTGAACAAGTTGCATCAAATCCCCGCCAAGATTTTCTTTGGGAAAATACCTGCTTCGAGATTTTTATTGGCGTACAAGGTGAAGATTATTATCGTGAGATCAATCTTTCCCCTTCTCAAGCGTGGCAAGCCTATCAGTTTGAAGAATATCGCTATCCTGAAAATATGCCGCCCGTTGTTGCCTATGATATTGAACTGAATCAATTAAAGCGTACTCATTATGGCTTAAATGTCAGTATTGATTTAACCGAGTTCATGTTGGCAAATAAATTGAAATGGTCTGACTTATTTCTGGGTTTAACTGCTGTCTTGAATACAACCCAAGGGCAACATTATTTTGCAATGCAACATAGTGGTCAACAAGCTGACTTTCACAATAAGCGTGATTGGTTGCATACTTTTTAATTATTGATGCACATTCACTTATGCGCAAATATAAGATTCGAGGCGATATGCCTCGTTTTTTGTTTTCTATTTTCAAATATTTTTCAAACAGCATTCAATAAAAAAGGCAGTGACATTGATCACTACCTTTTTATCAAGCAGTTTTAAAGTCTATTTCAAAGTTATTGTTAAAATCAGTCATCAGCATTGCTCGATGATAATCAAAATGCTGAATACTTCATTTTTAAAATTAACTTTTTGAAGAACTTTCATCTTCAACCTTATTCACCACTTTTTTCCAAGCATCTAAGGTACTGTCTTTAGAACGCTTAAATGTTTCATTTAAATGTTCTTTGTGTTTTGAAGAAATTTGCGAAACATCTGTACGAATTTCCTTACCCACTTCAGTTAAATCTTTTAATAAAACTGTCAATTCAGTTTTAATCAACTCTGCAAGACCAACTAAATCTTTTGGTGATGTTGAGAATTGATTTTTAATAATATCCAAACGCATCAACAGCTCTTGTTTAAAGCTTTGCACTTGATCTTGAACTTGTGCATTTAACTGTTCAGCTTCTGCTTGCAAATTCGCTTTAGTTTCCGTCACAGCTTCAGTCACTTTCTGCTTTGTTTCAGCACTGATTTTCTCTAAACTCTCAGTCGTTTCAGCCACAACTTCTTTAATCGCAGCGGTGTCTTTTGCTACTTTTTTAGCGACAGTATCTTTGGCTGTATCGACTGCTTCTTTCACAGTCTCAACACTTTCTTTCACGTTTTCGATATTGTCTTTCACTGCATCTTTCACAGTTTCTTTTGAAATCGTCATCATTAATTCCCCCTGGAATGTGAGGCATAAAGATAACGTGAAATGTTAAATTTTAGAGTTTGATTTGTCTGACAATTCTTAAATACTTACAATTTCAATAGCTTCATTCAAAAATCAGAATTAATCATAAATAGCAAGGGATTTATCTATCATTATCTTGAAAAATACATCTCAAATAAAATGGACTTTCGGGGGCATCATGCGTATAATACGCTGTTAAGTTACAAGCGAGCAGACATGAGGAGGGTAGGATTTAATTAACCTTCCTTTTTTTTCGTCTACTCGCTTTTTTACAGCCCTATTTTTGTGGTTTTAGTTCAGGAGCTATGGTTTGAGCACCCCCGCCATTTTAGCCCTTGCTGACGGTACTGTATTCAAAGGTACATCGATCGGCGCTACGGGAAGTACGACTGGTGAAGTCGTTTTTAACACTGCCATGACTGGTTATCAAGAAATCTTGACCGATCCAAGTTATGCACAGCAACTTGTAACTTTAACTTATCCTCATATCGGTAATACTGGTTGTAATGACGAAGACGCTGAGTCTGGTCGCATTCACAAAGTCTGGGCGAATGGTTTAATCATTCGTGACTTGCCTTTATTACACAGCAATTTCCGAGCTACTCAATCTCTTGGCGAATATTTACAACAACATAATGTCGTTGCCATTGCAGATATTGATACTCGACGTTTGACACGTATTCTTCGTGACAAAGGCGCGCAAAACGGTTGCATCCTTGCAGGTGAGAACATCACTGAAGAAGAAGCGATTGCAAAAGCACGTGCATTCGGTGGCTTAAACGGTTTAGACCTTGCTAAAGAGTGTTGCGATCCTGAAGGTTTCGAATGGACTGAAGGTTCATGGACACTTGGTCAAGGTTTCTCTCAGCCTGAAGCGAAGTTCCATGTTGTTGCATATGACTATGGTGTCAAAACCAACATCTTACGTATGCTCGCAGACCGTGGTTGCAAACTAACAGTTGTTCCTGCTCAAACTCCTGCTGAAAAAGTACTTGCATTGAATCCAGATGGCGTATTCTTGTCAAATGGTCCTGGCGATCCAGCAGCATGTGATTATGCAATTGAAGCAGTGAAAACTATTGTTGAAGATGCGCGTAATGTTCCTGTATTTGGGATTTGCTTAGGTCACCAAATTCTTGCTCTAGCATCAGGTGCTAAAACAGTCAAAATGCCACATGGTCACCACGGTGCAAACCACCCTGTTCAGAACATTGAAACAGGGACTGTGATGATTACTTCTCAAAACCACGGCTTCGCTGTTGATGCAGACACTTTGCCTGCAAATCTAAAAGCAACGCACAAGTCATTGTTCGATCAAACGCTTCAAGGCATTCATCGTACAGACAAACCAGCGTTCAGCTTCCAGGGTCACCCTGAAGCTAGTCCTGGTCCACACGACTGCGCACCTTTGTTCGATCATTTCATCGAACTTATTGAAGCATCTAAGAAGTAATTGAGGAGCGATCATGGCTAAACGTACAGACATTAAAAGCATCCTAATTATTGGTGCAGGTCCGATTGTGATCGGTCAGGCATGTGAGTTTGACTACTCAGGTGCACAAGCGTGTAAAGCCCTTCGTGAAGAAGGCTACCGTGTTATTTTGGTGAACTCTAACCCAGCGACCATTATGACTGACCCTGCAATGGCAGATGCAACGTATATCGAACCGATTACTTGGCAGACTGTTGCAGCAATCATTGAGAAAGAACGCCCAGATGCAGTTCTTCCTACAATGGGTGGTCAAACAGCATTGAACTGTGCACTTGCACTTGATGCCAACGGTATTCTTAAAAAATACAATGTTGAATTGATTGGCGCGACCAAAGAAGCGATCGAAAAAGCGGAAGACCGTAAACTTTTCGATATCGCAATGCGCAAAATCGGTCTGGAATGTCCACGTGCTGACGTTGCAGAAAGCATGGAACACGCGCTTGAAATTCAAGCTCGTTTCGGTTTCCCTGTGATTATCCGTCCATCATTCACCATGGGTGGTTCAGGCGGTGGTATCGCTTACAACCGTGAAGAATTCATTGAAATCTGTGAACGTGGTTTCGATCTTTCTCCAACCAAACAATTATTGATTGATGAATCTTTAATTGGTTGGAAAGAATACGAAATGGAAGTTGTTCGTGACAAAAACGACAACTGTATCATCGTATGTACCATTGAAAACTTTGACCCAATGGGCGTGCACACTGGTGACTCAATCACTGTTGCGCCTGCACAAACATTGACAGACAAAGAATTCCAACTTTTACGTAATGCATCTTTAGCGGTTCTTCGTGAAATCGGTGTAGAAACGGGTGGTTCGAACGTTCAATTCGGTATTAACCCGAAAGACGGTCGTATGGTTGTGATCGAGATGAACCCACGTGTTTCTCGTTCATCTGCACTTGCATCTAAAGCGACTGGTTTCCCGATTGCAAAAATCGCTGCGAAACTGGCGGTTGGTTATACCCTTGATGAGTTGAAAAACGACATCACTGGCGGTACAACTCCAGCTTCATTCGAACCTGCAATCGACTACGTTGTTACGAAAATTCCTCGTTTTAACTTCGAGAAATTCCCACAAGCTGATGCTACTTTGACGACACAGATGAAATCTGTGGGTGAAGTGATGGCGATTGGTCGTAACTTCCAGGAATCTGTGCAAAAAGCGCTTCGTGGTCTTGAAGTTGGCGCATGTGGTTTTGATGAAAAAATCGCTGTCGGTACTGAAGGCGCGCGTGAAAAGATCCTTGTTGAACTTAAAGTTCCAGGTCCAGAGCGTATTTGGTATGTGGGTGATGCATTCCGTCACGGTTTCACTTTAGATGAAGTATTTGAAGCGACTAAGATTGACCGTTGGTTCTTGATTCAAATCGAAGACATTATCAAAACTGAAAACCAAATCAAAACTTTAGGTTTTGGTGATTTGAATGCGGACAATATCCGTTCATTCAAACGTAAAGGTTTGTCAGATCTTCGCATTGCGAACTTGATGGGCATTTCACAAAAACAATTCCGTAAACATCGTTGGAACTTGGGTGTAACGCCTGTTTACAAACGTGTTGATACTTGTGCTGCTGAGTTTGAATCAGACACAGCGTACATGTACTCAACTTACGATGAAGAATGTGAAGCAAATCCATCGACCAAAGACAAGATCATGGTGATCGGTGGTGGTCCTAACCGTATTGGTCAAGGTATCGAATTCGATTACTGCTGTGTACACGCTGCCCTTGCAATGCGTGAAGACGGTTATGAAACAATCATGGTGAACTGTAACCCTGAAACTGTTTCAACGGATTATGACACTTCAGATCGTTTGTACTTCGAACCGATTACACTTGAAGATGTTTTAGAAATCGTTCGTATCGAGAAGCCTAAAGGCATCATCGTACAGTACGGCGGTCAGACACCGTTGAAATTGGCTCGTGCGCTTGAAGAAGCTGGTGCGCCAATTATCGGTACATCTCCTGATGCAATCGACCGTGCAGAAGACCGTGAACGTTTCCAACAAATGATTCAACGTCTACAACTTCGCCAACCAAACAACAGCATTGTAAAATCTGCTGAAGAAGGTATGGCTGAAGCTGCGAAAGTGGGTTATCCATTGGTTGTACGCCCTTCTTATGTACTGGGTGGTCGTGCGATGGAAATCGTCTATAACGATGACGAACTTAAACGCTACCTACGTGATGCTGTACAAGCATCTAACGAAGCGCCTGTACTGCTTGACCACTTCCTTGATGATGCGATCGAAGTTGACGTGGACTGCGTATCTGACGGTAAAGACGTTGTGATCGGCGGTATCATGCAGCACATCGAACAAGCAGGTATTCACTCAGGTGACTCAGCATGTTCTATTCCTCCTTATTCTTTATCTAAAGAAATTCAGGACGAAATGCGTCGTCAAACCATCGCTATGGCGAAAGAACTTGGCGTTGTTGGTTTGATGAACGTTCAATATGCTGTAAAAGGTAATGACGTTTATATCTTAGAAGTGAACCCACGTGCATCGCGTACTGTGCCGTTCGTTTCTAAATGTATCGGTGAATCTTTAGCGAAAGTTGCTGCACGTTGTATGGCGGGTCAATCTTTAGAATCTCAAGGATTCACAAAAGAAATTATCCCGACTCACTTCGCAGTGAAAGAAGCGGTATTCCCATTCAATAAATTCCCAGGTGTTGACCCGATCCTTGGCCCAGAGATGAAATCTACAGGCGAAGTGATGGGTGTAGGTACTACTTTTGGTGAAGCGTTCTATAAAGCTGTATTAGGCTCAAATGATCGTTTACCAGGTAAACCAACTGAAGGTGAAATCAAACACGTATTTATTTCTGTACGTGATTCAGATAAACCTCGTGTTGTGGGTATTGCTCAACAACTTGTTGATCTAGGCTTTAAAATTATCGCAACTGGTGGTACTTTTGATGTTATTCAACAAGCGGGTATTGAAGTTGAACGTGTGAATAAAGTCACTGAGGGTCGTCCAAATATCGTCGACCGCTTGAAAAATGGCGAAATTCACCTCATTATCAATACAACTGAAGGTAAACAAGCTCAGCAGGATTCATTCTCAATCCGTCGCTCTGCGCTTCAAGGTAAAGTGTATTACACAACGACCTTGAATGGTGCTGATGCTGTATGCCAAGCTTTAGCAATTAAATTGCCAATGGATGTATATCGCTTGCAAGATTTGCAAACACTAGGTTAATTCGTTTCCGAGAAGTCCCGTCACCTCTCGGTGGCGGGCTTTTTTCATTTTATAAACCTGTATTTTTTAAATACAAAACTGAGGGACAACAATGCAACGTTATCCTATGACTCCTGAAGGCAAGGTTGCTTTGGAGAAAGAATTACAGCAGTTAAAAACTGTTGACCGTCCACGTATCACTGCGGCAATTGCGGAAGCTCGTGAACATGGGGATTTAAAAGAAAATGCGGAATACCATGCAGCGCGTGAGCAACAAGGTTTCTGTGAGGGTCGTATTCAGGACATCGAAGGTAAACTCGGTGCTTGCCAAGTGATCGATGTAAAAGAACTTGAGCAAACAGGTCGTGTGGTTTTCGGTGTGACTGTAACCATCGAAAACTTAGATACAGAAGAGCAAAAGACTTATCGTATCGTTGGCGATGATGAAGCTGACTTTAAAATTCACAAAATTTCTGTAAATTCACCGATTGCGCGTGGTCTTTTGGGTAAGAACGAAGGCGATGAAGTTAAAATCGTCACACCACAAGGTGAAGTAGAATACGAAGTTGTCAGTGTTGAATATCTTTCATAGTTATTTAACTAGAAATATTTGATAAAATTAGGGCTGATCATTCAGCCCTTCTTCTTTGATTTAAATAATGAAAATTAAAAATTTGTTTAATTCCACATTGCTACTTTGTCTATTATTACCTACAGCACTCTATTTTACAGTGTTGAGAGAAGGGATTATTACTTTTAGCTTCGGATTATTTTTGTGCTTTTGTAGTTATAGTATTTTCTTTTATAGCCAAAATAAAAAAAGACCTGATGATTTATCTACAAATATAATATCATCTTTTGCCTTTGTTGCTCCCATTTTGTTCTTAGGGATATGGGCTCAAATGACATCATTAACCAGTCGAAATTTTGAAACATACTTACAACAACATCAATGTGAAAGCACAAAAAAGAGATATAAATATACGGTATCTAAATGTGAAAACAAGGTTTGTAAAAGTGTACCCGCCTCAGATATTGTGTATTACTGTGACTCCTCTCAGGAAAGTATGTATGAAACTAAATATAAAGAACTTTATGGTCCTAAATATGGAATTTGGGATGATCAACTTGATTAACTAAGACTTATCGCTCATTTCATAAAAAATTTAACTCACAATATAGTCCATCTCTTGCGTATCAAATCGCCATTGTTTAAATGCTTTTTTCTTTTAAAGTGTTAGAAAATAAAATTTTAAGTGGATATATTATGAAAGTAGGACGAGTCAGTCGAACTGCCGAAGCTGCTGCTGCGCTTCGTGCCAATCACTATCTTTATGCAAATGACCCTGTATTTTCAGATCCTTATGCTTTTGAAATGACCAATGCACGTTGGCGTTTTTTGCTCAAAAATGGCTTATTTCGTAAAACCTTAAATTCCACTTTTATGAATCAAACTTTTGGCAAACTCACAGGACAAGTGGTTGGACGTTCTCGTTATACCGAAGACCTTTTGCTACAAGCCATTGAACAGAATCATATTCAACAATATGTTTTGGTCGGTGCAGGTCTAGATTCTTTTGTATTACGTTTGGCTGCACAATTTCCAAATTTAAAAATATTTGAAGTCGATCATCCAGATACGCAAAAAACCAAAATTCAGCAACTCAAATCTGTTTTAAAATCTAAACAACTGCCTAGTAATGTTGAATTTGTCAGCATTGATTTTGAAAAAGAAAAACTGTCTGATGCCCTACTCCGTAGCCAATATCAACCTAACGAAAAAGCATTCTTTTCATGGTTGGGAACTACACATTATTTAACACCTGAAACGACATTAGGCACATTGCAAAACATTGCCTCTATTGCGCCTTCTGGTAGTGAATTGGTGATGGACTATTCAATTGATTATAAAGAATTACAAGGCATTGAACGTTTTGGTGCATTTGCTTTAACCCAATTTACCCGTTTCCTAAAAGAGCCATTATTAGGTGCTTTTGCATCATCTGAACTGCATCAAGCGATTGAAAAAATGGGCTATATCGTTGTAGAAGATTTATCAGGCACTGACATTACACAGCGTTATTTTCATCAACGTGCTGATTATATTCAGCATACCACAGCTTCACAGTTGATTCATTTAAGATTAGCTTAGGCTATTTACTTACGCTTTGTGTTGAAGTCATATAAAATGGTGCAACCACTCGCCTTTTGCTTTTTATATGACTGATTCCATTAACTCGCCTGTAAAACACTGGTGTGAATTTGAGTTTATTTCTAAAACTGTGAACAATCCAAATATTCATATTAAAGGAAATTATTCTTATTATTCAGCATATTGGGATCAAGGTTTTGAGCGTTGTGTGGTGCGTTATTTACATGACAAGCCGTCCACACCTGAAAAGCCGATAGATCAGCTTTATATTGGCAATTTTGTTTGTTTTGGGGCTGAATGCGTCATCATGATGGGTGGCAATCAGTTGCATCGTCCTGATTGGATTTCGACGTTTCCTTTTGATACGCGTAGTTTTTTGCCTGCGGGTGATACGGTCATTGGTGATGGTTGTTGGATTGGCAGTCGTGCCATGATTATGCAAGGTGTGACTTTAGGTGAAGGTGCTGTCGTAGCAACAGGTGCTGTGGTTACGCAAGATGTACCGCCTTATGCCATCGTCGGTGGCGTTCCTGCAAAAGTGATTAAGTATCGTTTTTCTGAGGAAGAGGTCGAAAAATTGCTTTCCCTTAAACTCTATGAGATGGATGAAAAGCAGTTTTTAAAAATGCGGGAAGAGTTACAGACGGATGATGTTGAGTCTCTTATGCAATTTTTGAGTAAATAATTAATTTAAATTGTCATAAATTTGAAATATTTATGAGCTATAAATTAGCCATGAATAAAACAAAAATAAAAAATGAAATAAAATCTGAGCATAAGATTTTTAAAGGTAAAATTATAAAAATAATCAACAATGAAGTCCAATCATGGTCTGATTATTACCCTCAACCTACCGAATTTGAATTTATTGCCGAAAATGCATTAGGTGAACAAATCACTGTCACTGGATGTTTTAGAGAGATTTATATCTATCCAAATCAAGAAATATTGTTATTAATGGCTCCTAGTGTTCGTGAACCTGAAAAATTTAGCCTTACTGTTTTAATTGACTTGAAACTAGAGCTACTTTGGAGAGAACTTTTTTTAGATTGCGGTTCCAATACCATTAAAGAAAGTTTTTTTAGTCACTTTGCATTCATGTCGAAAATTTTTGCTGGGCTGTCAATTATATATTTTCTCTTTTGTGGGAAAGGATTTTATACCTATCAATCCTATCAGTTTATTACGATGTTTCTCATTTGTTGGGTATCCGTGATAGGCTATTTACATCGGTATTTATACCGCGAAGCAATTTATTTCGATGCTATATTTGAAATGATTGGCTTAGATAATGCTAAAAATATTGAAATTTCAGAATTTAGTTTGGAAAGTTTAGGTCTAAAAATAGATATGCTGCCAAATTCAGTTATGCTAAGTGAAACTTTTAGCCTTAAAACGATTTATCAAATGTCAGAGAAAAAAGGCTATTTTAAAAATAGCTTTAGTCATTTGAACTAACTAGACTATTTAAAAGGCATCACAACCACCTTATTCTTCTCTATTTTCTTTGCTTTCTCGGGTTTAAACGATTCCCAAGTAAAATCCGTATAATTCAAAGTCCATTGATAATACGGTTTTCCAACATCTTTAAATTGAATCGACAAAGTTGAACCACTTTCGTCATGACAGTGTGGTGAAATTTTATAATCACGTTCAGAAAAACAAGCTCGAATCATTTCATAAGAATAAAAACCAACATCATTCAAAGCCACTTTATACTTTCCATTTGGTTCTAACATTAAAAAATCAGCAATTTGCTCTCCTCTTCCTCCACCTGCATAACTTGTACCCCATTTCTTCACCAAAGCAATAGAAAAGTTTTTTCGATTTAAAGGATAAAAAGCAGGAAAAATTTCGGTGCCATAATCCGCCATTTCATCATCAGGGGAATGTTGACTACTATGCCGATAATGTTCAAAACGCCATGAATTTATCAATTTATATTGATTATTTACTTTTGATAATTCAAATAACTGAGGTGTTTCATCCGTTAAATACAATTTATCCTCTGTAGATGCTTTCTTTTTCCAAACATCTACATGATTTCCGCACTTTAAACTTAAAGTACTACAAATGTACTTCACATGGTCTGTTTCAGCTTTTACTTTTACCCAAGGTGTTACTTTTATTTCCTCAGCTACAACCAATGTTGAAAAGCAGGAAATACCAAAAAGTAGTGTTAATTTATATACATTCAAAGTCATGAAATCATCACCGCCCTTTAAAGTTTGGCTTATCTTTCATTAAAAATGCACGAGCAGCTTCAATAAAATCTTCACTCCGCCCTGCTTTTAACTGTAAATCACGCTCTAACTTTAACTGAGCTTCCAAATCATTTTGCACAGACACATTCAATGCTTGTTTGATCATGGCATAACTCAAGGTCGCTTGAGTTGCCATATATTCTGCAAGTTTTTCCACTTCCTGTTGTAATTGATCATCATCAACTACTTTATAAATCATGCCTAAACGTTCAGCTTCTTCGGCTGAAACTTTTTCTGCAGTAAGCATCAATGCCTTTGCTTTAGCAAAACCAATCATTCTCGGTAAAAACCATGTCGCGCCACCATCTGGAATTAAACCCATTTTGCTAAAAATTTGCGTAAAACTTGCAGACTTTGCAGCAATGCTAATATCACATAATAATGAAATACTTGCGCCCGCACCTGCTGCGGTACCATTCACCGCACAAATAATGATTTTCGGAATATTCAAGATCAGATCAATCATTGGTTTAAAATACTTTTCGATCACCAACCCCAAATCAATATTATCAACGTCTTGAAATAGGCTTGGACTCAGTTCCATCCCTGTACAAAAGGCTTTTCCAGTTGCCCCCAGAACAATAACTTTCACTTCAGGATTTTGTTCAAATGCTTTAAGTGCAGAAATAATTTCTTCACTCATTGATAGCGTTAAACTATTAAGCTGTTGAGGGCGATTCAACATCAAATAACCCACATGATTTTTTTCTTCTACAATGATAGTTTGATAATCCATTATCCATTTCCTCTTCAATTATAGTTTTGAAATTTAGTTTTAAAATTTAGCTACATTTTCATTCATGTCTTCTCTGGATTCAATTTATTGTAATTGAAGAATCTCTACATAAGCTGGCAGATTCTATCAATCCATAAAAATTATTCAGCAAACATTGATCTATTTTATCTGATGAACAAATCACGCTAAATCATGAGGATTATAAATTTATAGTGCTCGTAAACTGCTCATTAATCTTAAAAAAATAAGCATTCATACAAGATTAGGCATTTTAATGAATGTCTAATCTTGTGCGGACAGCAATAAATTATGTCTATAAATTTACTAGGTTTTATTCATTTCATATTCACGTTATGATCGAGTGAGAAACTAGCAATTGTTATAACAACTTGAACTTAAATCTAAGTGCAAATAAGGAAAATACGCATGACTTATCAAAATATCCTCGTTCCAGTCGATGGCTCTGAAACTTCTTTATCTGTCGTTAAACACGCGGCTGATATTGCCAAAGCATTCAATAGTAAAATCACCGTTGTCCAAGTTATGACTTTAGACCCTTATATTGCAGCGGAATATCTAAGCAATGGACAAACAAATCAACTTATTGAACGTGCGCGTGAGTTTATTCAGGACAATATCAATGCTGCCAAAGAACAATTTGTTGCAGAAGGTCTACAAGTTGAAACCCGTCTCTTAGAAGGTGAAAGCATTACCCATACATTGGCGCAAGCGGTCAATGATTTGAAAATAGATCTTGTCGTACTCAGCTCACATGGTCGTACGGGTCTGAAAAAACTCATCATGGGCAGTGTCGCACAAGGTTTATTAACTGAGCTACAAATTCCAGTTTTAGTGGTTAAATAAGCATTTAAACTGATTTTTCTGCTTAAATTTCTGCTTTTCCTAAAACCTGTTGTTCTTAATGCGACAGGTTTTTTGTTTTGCTTATGGTTTCCATTGAAATTGTTTCAAATTCACCTTTCCATTGATCACAACAACGCCTTCTTCCAATAATTTTGCTGTCTGCACACACATTCCCTTTTCGTCTAATTTATTCAAGCTGATTCGACCTTGTGAATTAATGACGCGATACCAAGGAATATCATGGTCAGATGGAAGTTGACCCAAAACTTTTCCCACCAGTCGTGCATGTTTAGGCAAACCTGCCAAGCTAGCTATTTGTCCATAGCTCGCCACTTTGCTTTTCGGTATTTGAACGATGACATTGAGAATCATCTGTGCTAATTCTGGATTTGACATAGAACTTGGATAAACCTGCTGGAATTATGCTAAATTGACATTTTAAATTGGCTTTTTGCGTTTTAGGCAAATGCATTTTTATTATGCATATTCTAATGTAAAAATGTTTCTAAACTAAAACAACAAGAGTATTCATCATGAAAGGAATCTTGAACAAAATAGTTTTATCTACTGCACTGGTCATGGGGTCTGTGACAGCAATCGGTATTTCTAGTACAACCTATGCTGCACCTGCCATCGATATCCAAAGCGTGCTACAACAAGAGTGGGCTTGGGCAGGCATGGAAACCAAACGTGTCAAAGTCGGTGACATTGATTGGGCATATAGTGAAGGTGGCTCTGCTGGTAAGCCTACGATTCTATTGGTTCATGGTCTTGCTGGTAGTCGTGACAACTGGAATCGTGTCGCACGCTATTTAACACCGTATTATCATGTGATTATTCCAGATCTACTAGGTCAAGGTGACAGTAAAGTCCCCGCAGATTTTGACTATTCTTTACCGAATTTGACTGAAAAATTACGACGTTTTGCCGAAGCTGTAAAAATTGAAAAAGATTTAAATATCGCAGGTCACTCAATGGGTGGTTCAATTGCTTTACTATATGCTGCGCAATACCCTGTTGATGCGAAATCACTCTTTTTAGTCGACAGCGCAGGTGTATTTAAATCTGCCAATACCCCTTATCTCAAAGATCCAACGACTTTGCGCAATATGATCGTGAGTAAGCCTGGGGATTTTGATCGCTTAATGAAAATCGCCATGAATCAACAACCTTTCATTCCGAAAGAGCTCAAAGATGCACAAGAAAAACTCATGATCAGCCAAGCTGGAAATACCACAAAATTGGTTGAACAACTCATCGTAATGTCGAAATTATTTACCCCTGATTCATTTGCCATTGCAGCGCGTTCAATTGATCAACCTGTTCTCATTGCATGGGGAGAAAAAGATCAAATTATCAATGTAGAAGCGGCAGCAGAGTTGAAAGATTTATTGAAGAATGCCCAAGACCCTATTATTTTAAAAGGTGTTGGACATATGCCGATTTTAGAGCAAGAGCAGCTTTTGATTAAACCGTATTTGGATTTTCTAGCAAAATACAATCGTTAATCATTTAAGAACTGACTGTACTTTCATGATCACCAACAGAGCCTATACGTAGGTTCTGCTGTTAAATTTTTCATTGAAAACACATAGCTTTATTTACATAAGATCTTTTAATCAACAGAAATATAAGCATAATCAATAAAGCAACTCTGCATAGACAATCTTTCTTCAATAATTTAGCAATATTTTGAGTGCTGAATAAGACTTAACTATGTTCAAAATTATACTTCTCCAATATTAAATCAACATCAGCACCCATTGTAATTATTTAAGGCATGAAGCAATCATGATTTTCGATTGTTAAGTTGATTATTTTTAAATCAATGATTTCTAAATTAATAATTTTCAATTTTGATTTATTTGGATAGATTAATCCTCTTATACACTATGAATGATCAATCATTTCAATTTAGGTTCACCCTACAGCTTATTAAAATTGTATATAAATAAGCCATAGAATGTATCAATTACTGCTAAAAATAAAAAAGGATGCCGAAGCATCCTTTTCTTTAAAACCGTTTAAATTAAATGATTAATTGGTTGTTTTGGATCAATGTTAATAGGTCTGTTTTCACATCATTCAAAATAAGCACATCTGTAAATGTATGTGTTGTACCAGCTTTACCATCACGGTCAATTTGAACATGAGTATTCGTACCATCATAAGTTACATTGACGTATTCAGTAAGGTTAGATGATGGATCTAATGTTACTTTACCTGTGCTGTCTGTATGTAGAGCATTAGAAATTTTATCATTCAATAATTCATGAATATCAATAACATCTGCATTGGCATCCGTTTCTATTTTACCAATTTTGAAGTTATTTGCTTGGTCAATACCATTACCACCGGTGTCGTGACTTGCATTTAATAACGCGAAGTAGATCGTATCACTGCCACCTGTAGTACCCATATTATAAGTATCGTTACCCGCATTACCTTGGAAGACTTCATCTGCGCTACTTCCATTAAAGGTTGAGGGGGTACTTGCCACACCTGATGAATTTTCCAAACTAGAGGTTCCGCTATCATCAGCGAGTGAGCTATTTGGTGTCGCATCATTGCTCTTCGCAGTTGCACCATCCGTTCCTGTATCTGCAGCAACATTATCTACATATTGTTTAGATACAAATGAAGCTGATGGCGTAGCATCTGGTACTGTCTCAGTTGCAACAATACTTCTATTCCCTGCTTGATCCACTGAAACTGCTGATACACTTTGTCCTGGCATTAACCCTGGAATCGAAATAGACCAATTTCCAGTTGGATCAGCAGAGACATATTGATCTGAACCTTTTACACCATTTACGATTACGTTGACAATTACCACAGAGTTTCCTTCTGCTGTACCTGTAATCGGACTCGTCGAATCTACAATAGGTTCAATTGCAACATCTGGAATCGTTGTATCGACAGTAACTGTTTCGTAAAAATATCCCTCACTCGATTGACCAGCAATATTTACCACTCTGACTAGGAGTTGTTC
>NZ_SGSW01000026.1:0-61253 GCF_004209125.1 Acinetobacter sp. WCHAc060033
GGCGTTAGATTGGCTTACACCATTAGAGAAATTTGCTCAGCTTGTTGATTATCATATGGCTTTTGAAACTGTCGCACCTCATGTTTGAATTCGCCCCATATTTTTGCTACAGTGAACCAAATTAAGATCATCTATTTACTAGGCCTCGCATTTGCGGGGTTTTTAATGCTGAATAAAAGGAAAACTTGATGGAATTGCCCAATATTATGCACCCGGTCGCGAAGCTGAGCACCGCATTAGCCGCTGCATTGATGCTGAGCGGGTGCATGCCCGGTGAAATCCGCCCGACGATTGGCCAGCAAATGGAAACTGGCGACCAACGGTTTGGCGATCTGGTTTTCCGCCAGCTCGCACCGAATGTCTGGCAGCACACTTCCTATCTCGACATGCCGGGTTTCGGGGCAGTCGCTTCCAACGGTTTGATCGTCAGGGATGGCGGCCGCGTGCTGGTGGTCGATACCGCCTGGACCGATGACCAGACCGCCCAGATCCTCAACTGGATCAAGCAGGAGATCAACCTGCCGGTCGCGCTGGCGGTGGTGACTCACGCGCATCAGGACAAGATGGGCGGTATGGACGCGCTGCATGCGGCGGGGATTGCGACTTATGCCAATGCGTTGTCGAACCAGCTTGCCCCGCAAGAGGGGATGGTTGCGGCGCAACACAGCCTGACTTTCGCCGCCAATGGCTGGGTCGAACCAGCAACCGCGCCCAACTTTGGCCCGCTCAAGGTATTTTACCCCGGCCCCGGCCACACCAGTGACAATATCACCGTTGGGATCGACGGCACCGACATCGCTTTTGGTGGCTGCCTGATCAAGGACAGCAAGGCCAAGTCGCTCGGCAATCTCGGTGATGCCGACACTGAGCACTACGCCGCGTCAGCGCGCGCGTTTGGTGCGGCGTTCCCCAAGGCCAGCATGATCGTGATGAGCCATTCCGCCCCCGATAGCCGCGCCGCAATCACTCATACGGCCCGCATGGCCGACAAGCTGCGCTGAGCCATGGCTGACCACGTCACCCCCAATCTGCCATCGCGCGATTTCGATGTGACAGAGGCGTTTTATGCGAAGCTGGGCTTTGCGACGAGTTGGAAGGATCGCGGCTGGATGATCCTGCAGCGCGGCGGTTTGCAGCTCGAATTCTTCCCCTATCCTGACCTCGACCCAGCTACGAGCTCGTTCGGCTGTTGCCTGCGGTTGGATGATCTCGATGCCATGGTGGCATTGGTGAACGCGGCGGGAGCCGAGGAAAAAAGCACCGGCTGGCCGCGCTTCAAAGCTCCGCAACTGGAGGCGAGCGGCCTGAGGATCGGCTACCTGATCGATCCCGACTGCACGCTGGTGCGGCTGATCCAGAACCCCGACTGACCGCATGCCCGCGAAAATCAAGATTTGCGGGATCAGCACACCCGAGGCGCTCGATGCGACCATCGCGGCGCGGGCGGACTATGCCGGGTTGGTGTTCTATCCAGCGTCGCCCCGTGCGGTTACGTCGAATGTCGCGGGCGCTTTGACATCGCGCGCAGCTGGCCAGATCGCCATGGTCGGTTTGTTCGTCGATGCGGATGATGCTGTTTTATATACTCCATAAACCCTTTAAATTAATTAGGTGGTTTATGTCGCACTTCAAGTTTTACTCTGCCGACTTTTATGTTGAATTATCATTTTAAAAATGCCTTATAAAAGAAGCTTAATGTGTTTTCTTATATAGGTTTAAACATAATTGTTGTATATCTTAAATCCAATTGATCTTAAAATTTTCCTTTATTTTTTGTTATGAGTGCGAGAAAATTGTCAAAAAGGTCAATCAGACTGGGCGTTAATTTGTTTTGCATACTTTTTCCTATATCGAATTAAAGTCATATAACTAACACCATAATCTTTAGCTATTTGAGTGAAAGGGTATGAATCGTCCTTATTTTTAAGGGTATGAATTAACTCTTTTAGTTTTTCTTCTGTAATCGCAGGCGATCTTCCCTTGTATTTACCTTTCTTTTTTTTAGCTAATTTAATTCCCTCTGCTTGATTCTCACTAATAATACCCCTTTCAAGTTCAGCTACAGCGCCTAATACATGGAGTTGAAACTTATCGAACTTGTCATCTGAATTGGGGGTAAAGTTCAGGTTATTTTTGACAATATGAACAGACACTCCTTTTTTATTTAGCTTTTGAACAATGGTTACAAGGTCAATCAAGCTACGTGCCAATCTAAAAACATCATGAGCGTACACAATGTCCCCACTACGGACATAATCGAACATTTCCTGAAGTGCAGGGCGTTTGGCAGTCTTTCCGCTAAAATGATCAATAAAAGTTTTATCTAGCTCAAAGGGTAGATCATGGAGCTGTCTTTCAGGGTTTTGGTCTTTAGTGGATACACGGATATACCCCACTCTTTGAAAGGGTGTGTTTTTAATTTGATCTTCAATATCTAAATTTTCTTTTTCCATAACCAGTATAACAAAATTAGATAACCTCAATGTTATATCACATTAGATTAACAAAACAACCCTATTGTTATAGGGTTTTTAGGGTGTATTATTATATAACAATAGGGTATACCCTATTGTTATATATCTTCAGGTATAAGGAAAAATAACGATGATTAATTTTAATGATCTAAGCGAATCTGAATTATTAAGGATTGCACAGACTGGCATATCAAACCGTATAGGATTGCGTACTTCAGGACATTTGCCTGAAGATGATAGACAGGCTCTTTCAATGGAGCTTCAGGGCTTGTACGAGCAAGATAGAGAACAGTTGATACAATCAATCAAGAAACATAGTGAAGCCTATAAAAGCGAGCAGAGTAATCAGGAATGAAAATTTTTTGCTGAAGCTAATTATAAGTCTAGTCGTGATTTATGGTTGCTTGGGCGTAGTGTTTGTTTCAGAGAACTTATCAGATAACACTGTAGGCATTATTGGATTTTGTGGACTGATATTACTACCTACAGTTTATAAGTTTGTTGGAACATTCTTTAAGGCACAATGAAAGGGTGATCAATGGACAACCAATACAAACTAAGTGACGAAGAACATAGCCTTGTATTTGAGAAAATTAAAGCTGATTTTCTGAATAACTCACTGTCTATAGTCAGCCCTAAAGTCGTCATTACTGGCGGTCAGCCTGCATCGGGTAAAGGCAAGTTGGCAAGAGATTCTATAGATCAGTTCAAAGATAAAGGCGGGAGTGTAATTATTGACCCCGATCAATTAAGAGCCTATCACCCCAAGTATAATGAACTGCAAAAATTGGATGATAAAACATCTTCAGGATTCACCCACCATGATGCTAAAAAGTGGAGTTTAGAATTAATTGAAGAAGCTATAAGCCATAAGAAAAATATTGTTCTTGACCAAACAAGTGCAGATTTTCAAACCTTAAAAAATACAGTTCAAAATTTCAGAGATAAAGGCTACAAAGACGTTGAATTAAAAATAATGGCTGTGCCTGAAATTACATCACGACAAGGTATATACCATCGTTATGAAATGGAAAAGGCGCTGTATGAAACTGGGCGTTTCGTCAATATTGATATTCATAGTGAAATTTATCACAAGCTAGAAAACACAATAGAACAGTTAAAAGATGAACCCATAGTAGACAAGCTAACCGTTTATGACCGTCACTATAACGCTATTGAACAAAAGGACTTTAAAGCTGAAAGGGAAAGACCATTTTCAGATCAGGAGCGCCAACAGCATGAATATAAATGGTTCAAAGTAATAGAAGCAATGCAAACACGCTTTGCCCCATATACAGAGGTTGAGATTGTAAAGGGGCTTCAGGAAAGTGACAGACTTAAATTGAATAATCAAAAACTGGTTAGTGAAGTGACCCAAGTTGATGAAAGTACAGGTGAGAAAATGGACGTAAAAATAGTCAGTAACTTAACTAGCAACTTACTTGTTGCCAAAGATGATTTTGAAAAACAAGATGGTTATTTATCTAAAAATATCAAAGTTGATGGCGAGGACAATTTAGTTATGTTCCGTCAAAATCGAGATCATCTTGAGTTAATCAATGTTACTAAAAATGAAATGATGCTCGATAAGCCGATCGGTAATCATGATTCAAAACAACCTGAATCTACGGCATTACAGGTTTATATGGAGGTTAAAGAAAAGTTAAATAACCTTGAAAATAAAATTTTAATGAAAGTAGATGAACAGCTATCAAATAAACCTAAAGCGCCTGAAGTGAAAGGAGATAGTAAGGCTGAAGTATCTCAATTTCAAAGCAAAGCCCCAGAGCTAGATAAACACCAAATCATTAAAGAAGTCCGAATACAGCTAAAGCAAGAGGGGAAATTGGGTGCTGATTTTGCTAAGTCAGCTAATGGGCTATCCGTTGCTCATGGTGACTATATCAAGCTCAATGAAGCATACAGTCAAAAAGATGGTTTATTTAAAACCACTAATTTACCTAAAGACGCTGAAATTAAAATCACAGGTCACACAACTAAAAAAGGTGAAACCTATGCAACAGGCGTTCATAACAATTCAAATGTAGAGTTAAAAATCAGAAGTGTTGAAGCCCGCTATGGTGATCAATATGTGAAACGCTATGAAACCAATCCTGAAGTAAAACAGGCTGTAGATCAGAGAGTGATAGCACAGCAAACAACATTTAAATCTTTATCTGCTTCAAGGGTACAGGAGTTAAGCCAGTCAAGCCCAAAGCAGGATAAGCCCACTTCAGGCATGAAATTTTAATATTTCTTTCGCCAGTCATAGGGGTTAATCGGGTTAGGACTTTTCCATAACCCGATTTTTTTTGATCGAGCATTATTCTCTAAATCTATGTATGTTCTATCAGGAAGATTGTAGCGATAAGCCCAAGCGTAGCCACTGGCGACCATTGCTTTATTCACATTTAATTTATTCAAGTACAGCTCACCAAGAAACCTACCATTGTTATCAGTTCCATGCTCTTTAACGAGTACCGTTTTGTTTAAGACCATAGACATTAAATATTGTTTCGATTGTTGACCATAAGGCTGTGTAGGCGAATTTTTAGCATTATTGGCAACTTCAGGGGCATCTATGAATGACAGTCTAACCCGCCATTTAGTGTTGTTTGGTTTTGTGATACTCACAGTATCACCGTCTAAAACGTAAGTGACTTTGCCGTAATAATCAGCGTGACAGTATGCTGAAAACAAAAAAAGGGTAATACAAAAAAGCTTATTCATTTTGGTTCACCATAAAACCGTTTTAGCACGTATGGACTTGCAACTTCATTGCTTGGTCCATACGTGCTAAAACTCTTACTGTGAAAAATCATATCCCGATGCTTGGTCAAAACTGCAAGTATGCAGTCTTAACCAGGCATCTACTTTATTGAATGATTTAAGTGGGTTATGAGTGCGAGGAAATTGTCAAAAAGGTCAATCAGTAGTTTGGATTCTTTTGGCGTAAAATCTTCAATTCTTCTTTGCTAATCGCTTCGTTATTAACGATCTTGCTTTCAATTGAGTTGATTTTATCGTTTGAATTTACAGCCTTGATATAGTCAAGATCGGCTTGACTAAGCTCAGGCATAATTTCACTGGCTTGATAAATCACTACAGGTTCTTTGACTGATTCAGATTGGATCTCTTTTACTACTTTTTTAGCTTCAGGCGCTTTTGAAGTTGTTTGTGTAGTTGTGACTGTATTAATTAAAGGGCTTTCAGGTACTTTAGAAACAGATACAGTTTTTCCGTCTTTTTTAACCTCTATTTCGCCTTTTTTAGTGGTCAGTGATGTATGACTAGCCTCTATAGCAACTGGCGTTTCTGTGCCATTCTGTGCTGTTTCAGCGTATGTATTGAAAGCGATTAAGGCTAATACAGGGATTATGATTTTTTTCATAGATAATCCTAAAATTTAGACAAAAAAAAGCTAACAACCTGAATTGTTAGCTTGTGATGAAATTAGTTACCAAACCACGATTTAAAGCTTTGCGTACTGGTCACACCGCTTGAAGCATTGTTAGATGCAAGGTTAGTTTGAACAGCCGACAATTTAGCACCAATCGAGTTGATATAACCTTGTTCAATAGCAATGGCATTTGCTAAGTCTTGGGCTTCTTTAATATTGCGGGTCGAGTTAATTTTGTTCTTCAGTGTGGTTAAGTTTGCTACATGCTCATTTAAAGCATTATAGGAAGCATCACTGAAAGCAAAGCCAGTCTTAACCGTGTTGTAATTTCGCTTGTATTGATCATTGCCTAGCAATTGATTCATACCATCTGAACCAATGGTAGTAAGCACTTTGTCATAAGCCTTTTGAGCATTACCAAATGAGCCAGTCTTTTGATTGGCTACTACGTCTTGCCAAGAGCCTGAAACAACGTCTTGCACATTCTTAACGCCTGAAGTTCCGATACCAGTATTACCAGTCGTACTTTCATATTGTTTCTTCATGATCTCGTATTGCTGTTGCATTTGAACCAATTGCTTGACCATATTTGCAACGGCTGTCGGGTCGAATACAACGTCCCAAGCGTTTGCTGTGTTGGCAGTAAAGGCTAAAGCAAAAGCTACAGCCGACATTTTTATTTTATTCATTTTCATGATTTCACCCTTTCGTTAAATTCGTGTACCCACTGGGAGTAGGTCAAGTTTTCATCTTTACTCAATATTTCCTCAAGAATATTGTGTCTTAACTCATTGCCTGAAAGTATTGGGATAATTTCAGACATATTGCTTAAATCTAATTTGCTAATAACTGAATCATGCGAGTTTTTAATCATAAATTGGCGTAAATAAGGCGGTGTATTCACAACCCAATCAAATTCTGCTTGAGTACAGCCTAAGCCATTATTTTTCTCATTACCCATATATGTAGCGACATTCGCTTTATCATTCGGCAATAGAATTGATGTTTTAAACTGCCCGATCAGATCGTCATCTCTTGTAATGACTTCAGGCGTTGGCGTAACAAAGATCATCATACCGTTACGTCTACGGTACGTGGTTAGCATGATTTTAAGCCATGCTAAGTTAATCGGATTGCTGATATATCTTTGACCTTCTTCGACAACAACAATAAAGGGCTTGCCCTCAGACATGGATATATCAATTTGATGGAAGATATACATAGACATAGCGCCTAACACCACATCATTATCAATGACATTTTTCATTTCATAGCCGAAAATTCGAGCGCCATCAATTGAGAAATTGTCACTTTCATTGTCAAAAATATTGGCATAAACCCCATCATTAACCCATTTTGACATGCGTTCAGCCATGTTGTTATCTTCAGCCATACCAAACAAGCCAATAAAGTTTCTAAGCCGTCTAAGGTGCTTTTCATAGCTATAAACAGCATCTACAACGTCTTTGATCTTGTTTTCTTCAGCAGTGCTTAAAGGCTTTGGATTACCATTATCGTTGTAGTCTTGAGCCATAAAAGAAAATAGATTTCTTAGAAACAAACGGTTTTGTTCCGTGTCATCTAACTGCAATGGATTCCAACCAGTTTTAACCATTTCACTTAAAACAGTATGTCGCCCGCCCATGCTTTTAATCCAAACTGAAGCTGAATATTCAAAATCAAAATGAAAAATATAAGGCTTAAACTTATCTGAAGCAGTCAAAAGCGTATTAATTACAGTAGTCTTACCGCCACCAGTACCAGTCGTGATACGAGTATGACCTACATCATGTTCATGGAAATTGAAGTAGTAAGGCGTATTACTTGTCGTTTTAAGCTGAATGACATTCTCACCCCAATGGTTGCCATCTTTTTTGCCAGTAGAACTATTGTGCATACTGGCAAAGCCCGCAAAGTTAGTCGTGTTAATAGTTGCGGGTCTTTGGAGTAAGTGATAGTTGCCAATCAACATAGAGTAAAAAGTAGGTTCAGAAATTAAATCTTCTTTTTTAGGTATCATGTGATTGCGCTGAAATGCCCCGCTAGTTTTCTGCATTGCTTCTTTAAATTCAGATGGGGTCTTAGAGGTAACTAAAACATTTAATGAATAAATGCCGTTTAAGATACGCCCTGAAGCTAAGTCATCAATGGCAACATTAATCGCTTCAATTTGAGATTCTGACTTGTCTTGAGCATTTTTTAATTGGTTCTGACGAGTTGTACTCATGCTGATAGATTTACGTCTGTCCATCATCATGAAAGTTTGAGAAATAATTAAAGGATGATCAACTTTTAGAAATTCATCTAACATGGTGTGATCGCTACCCTCTGGATAGCTAGGAGTAGGCAAACTATAGATTGCCCCTGCCGTTAATTCACCGCTTGGGTGATAGAATTTAATAGTTCCATCAGGCGCAAAAACTCTACGTGTATAGCCTAAGTAGTTTCTGATTTCAGTTGGATGAAGTGGAATTTCTGCTTTTTCTAAGTTTAATAAATAACCGAGAAAATTCACTGTTTCAGAATACAAAACGCTATCTTTTGAATAAGTGCCTAGCTGTCTTGGGTTCGCATCTTGCAGATACTCTTTAAACATACTTACTGCATTATTTAATTCGGCAATCATTTGTTCTTCATTATCACTTCTGAAAAACAGATTTTTAAGACGAGTTAAAGGCGGGTCACTTGGGTTAGATTTTCGGACAAGCAACGACACATAAATATCATTTTGAAACATGCGTTCATTAGATAGTTTTTCATAATATTTTTGGTTAAAACTATCTGAAAATTCATTGCCATTTGCAGGCGGTATTTCGGTTTTAACTTCGTGACGATCATAATAAACGCTAACAACAAAACGAGAGCCAAGTTGTTTAAACATATCTGCACGATATTTTTTTAAAGTCTTTAATTGAGCATAGCTTTTAGTTTCATACGGAAAGCCAGTAATTTTTAAAACCGTAAAAATATCACCATTAACTAGCTTAATATCATGTTCATTGATTGGGCTTAGATAAGGTAAATTATTGATTTCCATTTGTTCAGCACCCGCTAATTTCTTTTGACTATATTCAATATTTTTATCGTCAGCTTTTGCGTGAGAATCAAAACTATAGCCACCAAAAACTTTAGTTCGCTGAAGTCTACGTTTGATCGAAAACCATAAATATTGAATCCCTCTATCTTCTTGGTAGGTCACTACAACCAACAATAAATAGATTATTCCCGATATTATTAATCCTAATTTTAGGTTGCCAATTAGTGCTAAAAAGCACGTAGCAAAACCACAAATTAGGAAAAAGTAAGTGAAAATATCTACAGGTATATTTGCCACCCTTGCAGTTCGGGCAAGACCCGCAAACAGCAAGTCTTTTTCTTCGTTTTTTTCAGTGGTTTTGCTCATGGCTCACCTATTTAGTTAAAGAAGAAATTACCAAGATCAGGGGCAACGAAAACAAGGATACCTGCAACGATTAAGCCGATACCCCAACGCTTAACTTTCTCACTACCACCGCCAAGCATTGTGATTGCCAAACAAATAACACCAGTCACGAAAGCGACTGCTGCGATAATGACTAATTCATCATTAAATTGGTTAAGCTTTTGAGCAAATTTTTGACCAAACGCAGCATTTGCCAATTGAGCATAAAAAACAGCAAATAAGACAATTGCGTATTGCTTAGGATTGAGTTTATTTAAAAGATTCATGATCTATTCCTTAAAATACTTGGACGTATTGCCCTTTGTTAAGAGTTTGAACAAACGATGCTTGTTGCACGTTTGGTTGATTGCTTGGTTGATTATTTACACGCAGGCGCACAGGTTCAGATTGTGCTGAATAGCTATTGTTTTCTGTACTTTGATTTTGACTTGCGGAGTATTGCGGGTACTGATTTTGTTGCCATGAAGCGAGAACTAGAATGTCACTTTTTCGACTGGCTTCAGTAGGGTTATTATTTGCAGTGTAAGTTTTAAATGAACCACCCCCATTTAGTGTTTGGTATTTACTGGATACAAGGCGTACATAGTTTTGTGTTTCACGGTAAGGGGGAATACCTCCAAACTTTTCAACTGCCCCATGCCCTGCATTGTATCCAGCAATCATTTTTGTAAGATCACCATTAAATCTTTTATTCAGGAAAGCGAGATAACGAGTACCCGCAATAATAGACTGTTCAGGTTCATATAATCGGCTAGGGTCTACACCCATTAAACGAGCTGTAGAGGGAATGACTTGCATCAAACCCCTAGCATCTTTATGTGATCGAGCATTTGGCTTAAAGGCGCTTTCTCTTGCCATAATTGCCGTTACTAAATTAGGGTCTAAACCATTGGCTACAGAATGTTTGTGAATAAGATCATCATAAGGTGACGCATATACAAACAGTGGCGTACTGCAAGCTAAACCGATTATAAGTTTTTTAAACATTGTCATTATTCCTTATAGAGTTATAACAGTATAACTCTACTAGCTTAATCAATAAATGGTCTATTTGAAAATTTATGTTTCTCTTTAAAGAACTGGTCTAAAGCGATAAGATAAATTAAGTTTTTGGTAAGTCTGCGGTTCTTAAATTCTTCAGGAACTTTTAATTCACCACGCTTATATCTCAAAAAGTGTTCGTCCATTTCTGCGAAAAATTCATCACTTACATAAAGTTGTTCACGTTTCATAACTTGTCCCTAAAATTTCTATACAGCCAAAAAAGAATCCGAAACTTTAGCATAGGTGCGGTATTTCATCGTTACTAAAGTTGGCGGGTAATGTCCTGAAAACTTCATATAAAAGTGCAGAGGTTTAAGACTGCTTATTTCTTCAGCTTTAACTACATTTTCTTTTTCTTTTACAAGTTCAGGTCTTGAATCTTTATTTGCAGATTTCATTTTCCTTAATACTTCAATTGCACCGAAAGCTTTTTCATATTCTTGGGGTGTATAAGTGTCTTGAGAGTTGACAGCACAGACACCAAAAGAAGAAAAACAACCACGTAGCGTAATAGAGAATTTTTCTCCATAGATCGTGATTAATTGAGCCAGACTTTGAATGCCTGCTAAAGCAATAAGTCTATGTTTACGTCCTTTAGTTAATACTGCTTCGAGATACGATAAACGGTTCAAAGAGCCGAGTTCATCTAGGCAGAATATAAAATCAGAATAGTTATCAAAGTCAGATAATAAAGAACTACAAATAACGTCAGTCGCACAGCTAACTAATGGTTGCAATGCAGTTAATTGATCTTCACGCCAAGTAATAAAAATATTGCCAGTACCATGCTTTAAATAATCCCTAAACGAAAAATCACCAATTTTAGAATGAGTGTGAGGGCTTAAATATGTAGTAACAATACTGCGTAAAGTACCGACTAATTCAGAGTTGCCAAGTAAGCTGTAAGCTTGAGTACCTACTAAAAACTCTTTGAGTTTATCGTCACTTGAAATTAATAAAATTTCTAAAAATTGTTGTGTCTGCTGTTCTCTAGTAAGTTCATCCATTTCTAAAACTTTGGTCATGGCAGACTTAACAATAGTACGAGCCATCGTATTAAAATTTTCGTGATTTGCGTCTGAAGATTTAGGAATGATTGTCATTGAATATGTTTCAATGTCATAAGAATTTTGTACTTCATTAATCACTGACCAATGGACTGATCGAGCATCGAAAGGGTTGAAAATAACATCACCTTTCTTAGCAAATAAACTTGCGTAAGTTCCGTTAGGGTCAACCACAATTAAGCGGGTTTTACTGCGAGAATCAGCAACACAAGAATCTAAAAAATCACTGATTGAAACTGACTTACCTTGACCAGTACCACCAGTTAAAAGGAAGTGTTTATATTTTAAATCTTTAGGAACAGGCATACCGCAAAAACGGATTTGGTAATCTTTTTCTTTGGTCATTCTTCTTAATTTGAATGGGCTTACTAATTGCAAGCCCCGAAGAACACGAACGTATCTTTCGCCCCCAAAAGGTGTTTTATTGTTTTGAAAATAAAACCAAGCCAAAGCACTACTAATAACCAAAGCCAACAGCAATATTAAAACGTATAAAGGCGTTTTAAACGTCAATGGAATTGCATAAAGAATAGCTTGGACTTTATGATCTTTTGGGATAATAAAAAACTTCGGTAAAAAAATAGCCCATGTTGTAATCACAGTGATTACAACAGCTAAAACAGCGTGACCGAAGATTTTTTGCGATTGATCATTCATTTTACTGTCCCCAAGAATTTTTGAACGGCTTGATGGGAAGCGACCTTATAAGAATCCATGCTTGACTGCATCATGAGCATGTTAGCTTTAAGCTTCGCTTGATTGGCTACCAACATACTGTTTTCAATAGCAAGGGCATTCGCCAAGTCTTTTGATTGCTTTAACGTATTGGTACTTACTTGAGCCAACGACTTTAGGTTTTGCATATTACAATTTACTTGTGTCCAAGCTACTTCAGCGTCTACATAAGCTGTGTTTACACGGCTTGCAGTTATGTTTTGAATCTGTGCCAATTCCTTGCTTGCATATACACCAGTATTGGTCGCAATTTGACGTTGCAATTCGTTGTAGGCGTTTTGCTCTTTAGGTGTATTGAAAATATTAGTCGGTTGAGCATCAAAGCCATTAGGCAATTCAAAGCCTGCAATTTGCATCACATTGGTAAGAAGTCCTAGCCCTGCAAGCCCTTTAGTCACACTGTCATATTGCCCTTTCAAGACTTGAATCTGCTTCATTAATTCTTGAACTTGTAGAACTGCATCGGCATTTTTTGTCGGGTCAAAAACTGTTTTACCTACGCCACCAGTTACAGGGGGAACAGGCGGTAGGTTGATAGGTGAATCAATATCAACTTGTTCTGCTTCAGGTAGCTTTACAGGCTTACATGCGCTTTGTGTTTCTAGCTTGGCTTGTATCTTCTTCTGATTACTGTTTTCTATGCCAGTCGTTGCAGGCTTGCCACCTGAAGTAGTCCCGCCTTTAATTACGTTGCCACCAAAATATGAACCAGTACCGCCATAATTTCTATAAAACTGGGCGATCTTAGGCACATAGTCTTGCGTTTCTTTAGGCATAACTTTTTTATTACCTTTCAGATACGAACGTAAATTACCCATACCCCAGTTATAGGCATAGAGTGCATGGGGCATGTTGCCGAATTGCTGATTTAATTGCTTCAGGTAACGAGTACCCGCATTAACATTTTGTGTGGGGTCATTGGGATTGGTAACGCCCAAAGAACGAGCCGTTGCGGGCATAAGTTGCATTAAACCTTGAGCGCCTACGCCTGACTTAGCAGTATTGTTATGCGAAGATTCTTTTTGAATTACTGCATGAATTAAAAGCGGGTCATATCCATATTTAGCTGAAGCTGAAGTCACAATATCGTTGTAAGGTAAATTTGAAGCAATAGTTGCCCCGCTTAAACCTACCAGTACCAGTAGCGATAGTTTTTTTAATTTCATTTTCATTATTCCTCTACCGCAACGAGGACAGTTTAACCAGGAACTACGTTACCTGTTTAAACTTGGCCCGTTGCTATTTCATCACTTAGCCACAGCCAAACGGTTAGCTAGATCAACTAAGGTTTTATAGTGTGAGCCTTGTTCACCCATTGATAACTCATAGCACCCGCCATTTGCTTGAACTCGCATGAAGTCGTGAGCTTGGCTTGTATTGTCAGAAATGGTCGGAGATACAAACAATGCTTTTGCGTTAGGGATGCTTACTGGCAATTCACCAAATAACCCCACTTCTTGCGGTACACAAGCAGGGTCAATGCTGTAATAAACTTTAAGATCGGCACATGCTTCGTTTTGGCAACTGGCATCACTTGAAAATTTATAAGTGACATAGTTCCCTTGATTGGGAGCTTCAGGCACATAAGTTAATTTATTGCTTTGAGCAAATGACTGAAGAACTTGGGTAAATGTCTGCGGTAACTGTGCTTCAGCAGACAAACTAATTAAGGCGCAAAGAGCAATAGTTGTTTTTTTCATGGCTTAGTCCTTTTTAAATTTGTATGCTTGGCTTGGGTTATCAACATCGGTCAGAGTAATAACACCGCCCTTTTGTTCCATTAAGAAAGCGTCTTGATTGTTATATTGAACAACCATTTTTTTATCTTTCTCTACAGCCGATAATGCAACATCACCCCATGAGTTTTTTAAGGTAACTTGAGTACCTTTATTGGCAACGATAAGCCCGCTACTCATGCCTTGTTCTTTCTCAAATGCTGTTTGATCAATACGATTGTATTGTCCGTCCAAGCCCTTAGATGAGCAGGCAACACTAGCTAAACTAAGCAACGCTAGAAAAATGTGTTTTTTCATTTTTGAAATCCTCATAAGCTTTAAAATAAATAGCTGAACAGCCATAACCGCCTGTTTCTGTTCTTCCAAGTTGAACAATAATGTCTACACTTTGTTTAACAAAAGATTTAACTTGGTCACTGGTTAATGTAGTGCCTGCCATAAGAACCATAAGCGTTAAACGCTCAATAGCATTAAGTGGGTCATTGGCATGTAATGTCGCAATTGAACCGCCATGCCCTGAAGAAATTAGGTTTAAATAAGTGAATGCTTCAGCACCTCGAATCTCACCCAGTAAAATGCGTTTTGGATACAAACGCAGGCAAGCTTCCATTAATGACTGTGCATCGACTTTAGCTTTACCCTGTCCACCTCTTGAATAATAAAGTTGCAACGTATTTTCATGCGGAGGGCGTAACTCCTTAGCATCTTCAATAGTGATTAGTCGTTCGCCCAGTGGTATGCAGTCATGAATAATGGAGTTAAAAAAAGTTGTTTTTCCTGAACCTGTACCCGCAGAAATAATGATATTTTTTTCATAACCCACCGCTTTACGAATGAACTCATGAAAGTTTCGGGCTTCGTATAAATCGAATAGCTCTTGATCTTTTGCAGTGATTTTTGCAAATGGTTCAACAGAATTTAAAACTTCCTCATAAGCTGAAAATGGCAGACTTAAAATACTTGGTTTACGAATAGATAAGCCGATCGACCCGCCAGTTACGGCAGGGTCACGGACAAATTGAATACGGAAAAATAAACCCTCATGTTGCGGTGATGCAATTTGAGCAGAAAGCAAAGGCTGTGCTTCTGAAATTGTTTGATTGGTTTCAGTTGCAATGCCTTCGGCTAATCGCTTCAAAAGCGCATAGGTAAGGTTAGGATTCTCTTTTTTAATCATGTCCCTTGTACCTTTCATAGCAATGAAATATTCCAAAGGCTTATTAACTGAAATTTCAGTAATTTGATCATTATCAAGATCATCACCAAAAGCTTTTTTCAAATCTTCAAGTACAAGGATTGACATAATTAAGCGCCTTTCTTATTGGTTTAAAATAGTTGAAAAGTCCAAGTCTTTAGCAACTAGAACTTTAATGCGTGTGCCGTGAGCGACTGTAATAGTCGGAGGAATTGACAAGTTACGTTGTAGAACACGGTCAGCTTGATTGCCGAATGAGTTTGCAACTTCAGTACGATAAGTCTGTGAAGCATTGTTTTGGTCGCTACTGCTAACACCTGCATTACTTACACCCGCACCAATAATGCTAAGTAAAGTAGCTGTTCCGAATATGCGCCCATAATGGTTGTTCACTTTACCGCCTAAGCCTGCGATACCAAGACTGTTAGTGCTTGGGCTATCGAGCATAATTTCTACGCCATTAGGTGTGATTGCACGATTCCAAACCGCCCCGATTTCTGCTTGTCCGTCATTAACAATTGATGAGTATTGACCGAATAAACGAGTACCCGCAGGCAGTAAACGATTACGTCCTTGTTCGCTATAAACATCATTAGTTACACGAGCAATAATGTTGCTTGGTAAATCGCTTTTAACAGCAGTTTCTAAAACTGCATCTACGATCTTGCCTTGTTGTATAAGCATTCTACGATCAGCGTTATAACTTGCATGAGCAATAGGCGCTTTTTGATTAGAAGTGCTTGAATCAAAACGACCACCCATAGAACCCGCAGTGCTATTTGCAATGCGTGGATTTACATTGCTTGCACCCGCTTGGTTGCCATTGGCATTAGATTGTTGTGAAGCTTGCATACCCATAAATAACGGTGCAAGTTCAGGCGGTATGCCTGCCATTGCACTAGCATCACCATTAGGGCTAACACCGCCACCTTTACCGCCATTCTCATTAACCATGATTCCAGACTTGTAGCGGGCGTTTAAAAGGGCTTGTTCTTTAGCCATAGCATCTTGTCTAGCCTGCTCTTGTTGCATTGCTAGTTGTTGTTGCTGTTCAGCTAATTGACGCTCCATTTCGAGCTGTTCAGGGCTTTTTTCAGTAGGGTTTACAGGGTCAGGGGTAGTCGCAGTTGGGATTGGTTGCGGATTTCCGAATCCGAATCTATCCATGCCATTAAAATTACTGCCGTCCATCCCTGTTACTGGTTTAGCAACAGCACTTTCTACACCGCTTTCTACACGGCTTTCTTTGTTCTTTTGCAATTTCAGATAAACGCCAAAAATTACCAAGCCAATAATGAGGGCTAGTAAGCCACCGAACTTAACCAATTTGCCTATGTCTATATTTTTAACAGACGTTTTAGGCTTATTCTCAAAAGCATCTTGACGTTCAAAATCATCTTTACCATGTTCTTTTTTTTCATCATGGAAAACATGATTTTCAGTGCTGAAGTTATCTTGGGTTTTAAAGTCATCGTTACCCAAATTTTTATTTTCATTTGTCATTTTATTTTCCTCCAATCACTTCAGGTTTACGGAGAATACAAACGTATTCTTTGCCAAGTCGCAGAGTGAAAGCATCGTTTACTTTCTCAATCACGATTACATCCCCCTCTTGTCTTGAGTTGGTAAGTTCTTCGTATCCCTCACCATTAACCGCATAAACTGCGGGACGAGGTGAATTTTTCGCAATACGAATAAATGTGAATTGGTCATCATCACTTACGCCAAGAACTTTAATAGATTTGCTTTTAGTGGCATCCATTCCCCATTTTTGGCTTGTCATAGGCAGTTCACCTAAAGCGGGACGAGGTGCATTTTGTTGTGCCAATTGAATACAAATAAGATAAGTAATAAAGAATATTGAGATAATTGTGGGATATTGAGGGATAAGTTAGGATTTATTGGGATAGATTTTGAAATGTTTTTGCGTATGTTGCAATAGAGTTTGGGGGAAAATTTGGCTGCCGATGGTTTAATCCATGGCAGCCATTTTTATTACTCGTCTGTTGGAGTGATTCTTTCGATACCACAGCGTTTGCACCAGCTGCGTAGATGGTTGATGATCATATCTGCGTGATGGCTGCTTAAAAACTGTAATGCACTTACACTTACCTTATTTTCTACAAACTTAGCCAAGGCTTTCTCGCTTCCGTTTCGAACTTGGCCTGCGTTATACAATTCAAGCCATAGATGGCGTATAAGGCGGCTTTGTGGGTCGCTTGCAAGGTTATTTACGCCAGACTTATTCTTAGATTCAACAGCAAAACCGAGCTGTTTAAGTCGATTCAGAACTGCATCCAACTGTTGGATCGTCATGTCTTTAGAGCTGGTTTTACCTGTACAACTTTCAAGTACTTCACGGTATAGCTCATCATCAAGACCAAGCTGAGTTTTACCGACATGAATGAGCTGAATAAGCTTGGATTTTTTATTGAACTTCATCTTTTTCACCTCGCTGTGCTTCTAAAATTGATGGTGGTACGGATGTATCAATTTTTTGGTCAATTACGGCATAGCATTTATATGTCTTAGAACCAACAAAGAAACCGCCAAGTCGTTCACATTCTGAGGCAATTTTATTGTGAGCAACTGAGTCTGACCAAAGCCATGCAATTATGAAACCTAGAATGAAAGTCCCCATATCAAACTCCTGCCATTGCTTGAAATAAACCTAAAATTGCAAGAAATGCCAATGCTAGTGAAGCACTAGCTTTGAGTTTATAAGTACGCTTTTCAAATACTGTTAAACCAGTGTTATTGCGTGTTACCCAAGACAGTTTTGCATCCTTAAAACAGGCCACTAGCCCCATTAAGAAAACTGCAAAATATGCAAGTACTGTTAGCCAACTCATTAACTCAGTCATGATGAGCCTCCAATACGCTCATATTGTTTGCCACCATTCATGGCTTGATTAAGCTGTGCTGATTTTCCAGATTGTTTGCCTGCATGATAGTCATTGGCTGCGCGATCATTTAATGCTTTACCTTTATTACGATCTTTAGGCGTGAATGATCCGAGTTTTGAATGGGTCTGGTTCATATACTTGGTGATGCGATCTTTTGTGTTGGCTGGTGTTTCAATATCTAAGCCAGTAATTAAATACTTAACTGAATCTACCCAGCCTTCACAGAATAAGTCTGCCCGACGTACCTTATTTTTTTTAACAGTGACACGTTTTAAAGTTGTTTCAATAAAGTTCTTTCGCGATCGAATGACTTGGCGATAAAGCACGTCAAATGTATAAGAGGCAACTTCAGGTGCTGGATCGACACCGATAAATGTCCATGAGGCCTTGATTCCCCATGCGCTACTACCAGAACTGAAAATAGGTTTACATTGCATTGCTCTAGCAATCAGCAAAACTAAACTAGCTTCCCAAGCTTGTGGGGTTTTAGTCGCCTTGCTATCACAACTGGCTTCTACAATATCGAGCAAATCAGGATCAATCTGGAACTCTCGCATCAATGCTTGTGCTTGACGTAATGCAATCGCAGCCTCGTTTTCATTTGCTGATTTTGCCAATGCCAAACACTTTTTGATTTTTAAAATAGCTTCTTCTCGAGTCATGCTCATTACGATATCTCCTTAATACTTTGAACAACTTCGGGTGGTAATTTTTCTAAGTCTTCACGTGTGATCATTTACATTTCCTAAAATTTGGGTTAAAAAAATCCCGCCAAATGGCGGGACCTTTGGCAATTCAGGCTTTAGCCTGTGTTTCAATTAACAAAGTGTTTCTGGTTGGGCTATAGCGCGAACCAAAGCCATGATTCCTTGTTGAATATCTGTCTTAGCGATTGCGGCCCAACGTAAAGGTTCGGCAGCTTCAAAACGACGATACTCATCACATTCTTTAGAGCTGCCTGAATAAACGGTGTAAGGTCTGCCTTCAAATTCCATTCCCTTAATCGAACGGCACGCTTCTGCAAGCTTGTATTCAGTATCAGTATCTAAACGTGCCGTTAGTTCTTGCTGTAATTTAAGCAATTCAGCACCAGTAGTTTTGATACGATTAATTAAGTCGATTTCTTCTTTAGAAAGTTCTCGATAGTCCTTTATTTTTTGATTTTCCATTATTTCACCGCCTCTTTAAGTGCTTTACCAGCTTTGAAAGTTGGAACTTTTGATGCTGCAATTTGAATCTCTGCACCTGTTTTCGGGTTGCGTCCTGCACGCGCAGCACGGTCAGTTACTTTGAATGTGCCGAAGCCTGTTAATGTGATTTCACCACCTTTAGATAGCTCATCAGTTACAGCAGCTTCGAACGCCTGAAGAGCCTCTGCTGCTTTGGCTTGAGTTAATTCAGCACGTTCAGCAATTTGTTTAATAACTTCAGATTTAGTCATGGTTTTTTCCTTTTTAGGGTTGGGGTTTAAACGCTTGCAAAATCAAGCGAAATGGGTTGGTATTTACCGTCTTTATCGCGTTCGTAAAAACGCACATAACTTTTGCTATCAACAATGTTGATACTGTCGCCAATGGCTTCCATTGCTTTAATCCACTTCGGATCGTCAATCTTGTGGCGACGTAGACCAAGGACACGACCTGTAGAAATCTTTCCTTCACGGTCAACTTGGAAAGCATCATTGATCAAGGTTTTGATATGATCATTTGAATCTGCGGACCAAGATTGAATACATTCATCAATTAAAACCTTGGCTGCTTGAAGGCGCTCATCAAAGCGAATTGAGTCTTGGATCTGACGTACAATTTTGTATTGACCGTCGAAGCTATACAGCGTGATATTGCCTTTATTGCCCGCAACATGAGCGCCATATTGCTCAAGTGAAAGGTCAATAAATGCTTCGATATCACCAAAAGCCACAGCCTTAAAATCTTTCAACATTTGACGTGTTGCTTTGACTTTGCCAATCAAGCTGCTGACAACTGCATCACGCTCAACATCAATTGGTTTAATGCTGTTGATGGGTACAAGGCGACCTTTGCTGTCTGCTCGGTAGCCTTCGGGGATTTGGGTTTGTGCGTTCATATTCTTTTTCCTTGCTTTACTGTTTAAGTGCGTTTGCGCACTAAGACATAATCGTTGCTGATCAACTGGTTTAAATTCTTTGTAAACTCAGCACGTTTACGATCTGTCGCTTGCTGTTTAGCCCATTTATTAAAGGCCGCTTGTACAACCTCCAGTTCAAACTTGCCTTGGGTTTCTTCAAAAATTTCAAACTCTGGGTAGTGTTTGTTTAGCTCCGCATACTCTTTGGTTTTTTTAAAGAGATGAACAAAGCGCTCTATCTTTCCTTTACAGCGTGAATAACTTAAGTTCATGGCTCTTTAACCTCTTAAATGTTTAGCTTGTGATTCAACACATGTTTGGCAGTCTATACAGCGAGTTACACCTCCAAGGGTTCTACGCTGTGTGGGTATTTCTACACCACAGTCTTCGCATTCAAAGTTACTGGTAGCATTGAACTGAGAGCGTCCTTCAAGTGATTTCCGTAAATGCTCTTCAGTGATGGCACTAGCTACGTCTGCAAAATCAGCCATTACATCCCCCAAGTACTGCTACAAAGGCAGTGAATAAAAGATAAATTGGGCAGTTGATTAGCATGACGTTGGTTAAGGTAAAAGCCATGTTAGACCTCCATGACTAGGTCACCAGTAATGACATCTGAGCCAAGTTCTGCTGCTGCGTTTAATGCGCCTGTTAAAAGGTTGCCAACTGCAAGTGGGTACAACAAACTTTCATGTTGGTTTTTGCGGCCTACATTGCGGGTCAGTTTTGTGCAAATAGCATCTACCCCTGACTCATCAATAAATTCAGACAGCTTGCGATCCGCAGCCTTACAGCGGTGTTGCAGGTAATCCACCAAAGTGGTTTGAGTGAACGGTTCAAGTGTCACGATTTCACAGCGTTGAACAACTTCTCGAACTTCTTGGTTGTTTTCAGCCAACTTGAGCTTAAGTTCGTCTTGACCAATCAGGATGATGCTAAGAAGTGGTGTGAAGCCATTTTTAAGTTCAATGAAACGTTTAAGATGCTTCAATGTTGGGATTGGAAGACTGTGGGCTTCCTCGATAATAAGCACGTGGTGATGTCCTGCACGGCTCGACTCTTTAAGCAAGCTATGAATTTGGCGGAAACGTGCTTCAGGTGAACGTTTTGCATTGGTGCTTGGTGCAAGTGCTGACAAAATTGCTTCAGCGATATGAAGTGATTTTAGTGTTTTGCCTTTAGCATCATTGTCTTCAGTGGCTAAAACATAGGGTTCGATCAAAATGACAGGCTCACGTTCGCGCTCAACACGATCATGAAGCTCTTCACGTAAGGTCGTTTTGCCTGAGCCAGACTGTCCAACCACGGCAATAAAAGAAGTATTGCCTTTAGCAGCTTGCCACATGCTTTCACGTACATAGTTAATGTCGCTGTTGTTGAAAAGTTCTTCAGAACTACGGATATTTTCCGTAAAAATGTTCTTAAACAGCATGAATTGTTTTTTAGCTGCTGGTGTTAGGGTTTGTTTGCGTAGTAGCATAAGTTGCTCTTCCTCGTGTTGAGTTGCTGCACCCGCTGAGGCTTGGTCGTTTTCAGCTTCGGGTGCAGCAGTTAATGCTTGTTGGATTTGATCTGCGGCAATTCCTTTTGCTTCAAGAAGTTCAATGAACTTCGCTTGGAATTGTTCAGGGTGCTTTTTTGGTCGTTGACCATGATTTATAAAAAGATTGACGGTTGCTGTACTTACTCCCAGTGGTTTGCAAAGAGAGCTTTGCGAAATATCGTTATCTTTCAGCAATTTTTTTAGTGCGCTCATCGATCACTCTCCAACCACTTTTAATTTCGGTTTTTTACTTGCAGATTGAATTCGGTCAACCCAGAACTGAATATCAGCTTGTGGCACATTCCCATCTGAATATGTCGTTTTAAGCATGCTCATATATTCAGCAGTCCATGCATCCCCAACAAAACCTTTGATGGCTTTGGCTGCTTGAATATAGTTAAGTGGGGCAACCTCACGACGTTGGTTGGCTGTTGTCATTTGTTCACCAGCTTTAGGCAAGTACTCAGGGACGTGATGTTTAGTCACATGTGCATTCGGGTCGATTTGACCTTGATACGCTGGAGTACGTTTCTTGATTGCCTTGTCGACTTCTGCTTGTGTATCAGCGCCATAAGCTTGTTTCTGTATGCGCTTGCGAGATTGATCAATTTGACTATCAGGCATGCTTTGGATGTCTTCACCAATCGCTGGTGATTCTGCCAATTGTCCAAAAATGTCGTACTGATCTGGCTCACAGGTATAAATAACTTGTTCGCCTTGCTCGTTATGCATCAACACATCAATGTCAGGTGCGCGGTATGGATTTACAACCACATCGACTTTTGCACCGACATAAATGTTTGGAATATGCTTCACGCTATAGAAGTTTTCGCCATAACCTTTAATCGTATGTTGAACCGTTAAATCACCTTTAACTGTCCGTTCAATTGGAGCCGTGCTCACTAACTCCATGCACAGCTCTAATGTAGGAGCAATACGCAACTGCTCAGGGCGAATCATTTGCCAAACTTGGTTGCGAGTCCGTTTAGTACGGCTGTGAACTTTAGTTTCGTTAAACATAATGCGCCATTTGGCAGCATCAGCATTCAACTCATCCAAGCTATTAATCGTTTTGAATGTGAGTGTTGATTCATATTGGGTTTCGATTAAATTATTCGCTTGCTCAACTTGACCTTTTGCACGGCTGTTATGCGTTGCATGGGCAATAAATTCGACATTTAAACGTTCAAGCAAGTTTCTGAATAAACCTGATGTATTGGCAGAGCCTTGGTCTACATAAAAGATGAAAGGCACACCATGCAGCGGTTCTTGCAAGCTACGTTTTTGAATCGCATTTAAAAATATGTTGGTCAGATTTTCACTACTTTCGGCTCCCCATACATATTCAAAATAGATTGATCCTGATGTGTGGTCAGTAATGACATAGCGAACCACACGTTCTTTCTCAATTTTTTTAATGTTGCCTGGTTTGTTTTTGTAGAACTGACGTTCATCCATCACACATACGCCAGACTTAGGTAAATAGAACACCACACAAATCGAAGCATCACATTGCCAAACATGATTTGGGTGTAATGATCGTTGTTGCTGGTGTGCTGATGGTGTAGTCAATTGCGTAGGGTGGCAAAAGAACTGTTTCATGGCGCGACTAATGGTCGCTGCTGAAACTTTTGGTGCCTTGCCACTATCACTTGCAATTTCTAAAGCAAGATTAATCGGCATGCGCTTTTTCCCTGTTTTGCTGGTTGCTGCCAACACCATTCCGCCTACAAGCTCAGCTACTTCCTGCGTCACTACTGTTTTGCCTTTGTCAGAACGTTGTTTACGCCCAGACTTGTAACCTACAGTTTCTAGTTCGCGGTAAAGCTGAGCATTGCTAATCTGTAAGTGTTTGCATGCTGTTTCTGCGATGTTCTTTTTTGCCCCAAACTCAGCATTTGAGAGCTTTGTCGCAACTTCACGTAAGTAGTCTTGTTTTGCTAAGTTTAGAGACATGATTATTCTTCCTCTGCGTTAGGAGCTTCAGATACAGCTTCTGCTTGAGGAAATAACCATTCAGGGGTGACCATATTTTCAAAGTCAATTTGAATGCCTAGGTTTTGTGAAAATTGGGCAATACGTTGATATGATGCAACTACTGACTCGTCAATACGGTCAAAGAGTTGGTGAATACCTTTTTCATTGGCTAAATCCAATACACTATTGATAGCGTTTTGATAACGCATGACAGCATTTAAAAGCATAAGGCTTTCAGTGCTTATGGTTTCTAGAGCAGCCTTTTCTAGCCCTTGGTCTTCAGATTCAGCGCGTTTTTGAATCTCTACTGGACTATTGGCTTTGCTAAGATTTGCATCAAGTTCATTGATCTTGCTGTCTTTCTTCTGAATCAGTTGGTCTTTTGCAACATTATCAGCTTTAACTTCACGGAGTTTCTTGCGTAATTCGCTTGCTGTCATACGGTCAATATCATCTAAAGTGATATTGTTTACGCTGCCACCATCGCTAAGCTCTTGAATTTCTTCATCATCTAACACCAGCAATTCAAGCAATTTTGTTTGATTTCCTGCGGCTTTCAAAACGGACAAATTGTCCGTTTTATTAAACTTAAGTGCAGTTGTCATAAAGCGACGAGCAGTACGTTCATTGATATTGAGCATTTCAGTACGTTGTTTAAATTCTCCATGCGGAGTAATTTCTTTTAACAATATAAGTCGTTTACCAAGCTCGAGGCAGGCTTCAACAGTGCGTTGTTGATAAAAACGGATTTCATCTTCAAGTGCACCTACTGTTAGAGAGCCTTGATAACCAAGCTGTATCGCTAAGCCACCTAGTTTTTGTGCATGTTCAGAAACTGCTATTTCTGTGGTTTGTTGTTCGAAGTCCATACGGCTCACCATTATTAATATGCAACGTTTGTACGTTGTTCAATTTCAGCAATACGTGCTTTAGCACGTTCCATTTCAGCGTTATGTGCTTTTGCAATCTGAATGAATGCAGGTCCCAGCGTGAATAAACCGTTTTCTTCCTGTTTGGCTAAGCCTGCTGAAATCAAAGTTTGTAAAGCGCGATGTATTTGTGACGGTGATTCATCTAGTTGTTTTGCTAAATCTTGGTTGCTAAGGCCATGTAAGCTATGACCGCGCAATGCTTTTAGAACTTTTAGAACTTTTTCTGCTGATTTAACTGTGCTCATTTACGCACCTCAGTACCTGTATAAGATGAAAGTTCTTGGCGTAATATTTCGTTATCTGCTTCAGCCATATACCAACCTGCAAAACCAAAAAAAGTCAGGCACATAAAAATTACTGCAAATAAATCATTTTTCATTGCTCTTGCTCCATGTGCGAAAATGTGCAAATATGTGCAAAGTAACTAAACAGTGACTTTTGATTCTTTTTTTAGACCTAAAGCCACTGCAATTCTGTGAGATTTTCCAAAGTTCCCTTTAGATTGACCGTTTAAAACTTTGTAGACTTCTTGCGGAGTGAAGTTATTTGCAGCTGCCCAAGCAGAAACTGGAGTACCACTCGCAAGGAATTCTTGTCTGACTTGTTCGGGAGTTTTAACTTTCATTTAAGTCACCTTTGTGTGTCTTTGTGTGTATTAAGTAGAACCTTTAAGCACACAATAGTAACTAATAAGTTACCTGTCAATACATTTGGAGTGTTTTTTGTGACTATTGGGCAAAGATTGAGAGAAGAGCGTGAGCGTCTTGGATATACGCAGCCTGCTTTTGCTGATTTGGCAGGTACAACCAAGAAAAGTCAGATCGACTATGAGAAAGATTTGACTCAACCAAAGGCGGGGTATTTAGCTGCAATTGCTACAGCGGGTGCAGATATTGGTTATATTGTTACTGGTACACCAACCAAAAGGGAACCAAATCCTCACCTTGGTGAAGGGCCAGATGGTTTTTCTTTAGTTCCAGTACATGAAGAAGTGATGATTTCTGCTGGTCACGGCAGTGTTTTATGTGCGCCTAACCAACCATCAGGTTTTATGGCTTTTCGAAATGATTGGATCAGATCTCGTGGGTTTTCAGTAAAAGACCTTAAAGTCTTTATTACACGTGGTGATTCTATGAGTCCAACCATCGAAGACAAAGAGCCCATTCTTACGAATACTGCTGAAAAAGATCCTCAAGATGGGCATATCTATGTTATTCGTTCAGGTGAAATGACATGGGTAAAGCGTATTCAGCGACAGATTGATGGTTCATTGTTATTAATTTCTGATAATAAGCTGTATCCACCGATGTCTATTAAACTTGATGAATCAACAGATGTAGATGTGATTGGTAAAGTAGTAAATTCAAGTAAGAATTTCTATTAATTAAATGATGACAGAGACTTAACATGAAAAAAGTGATCTACGGTCTTGTATTTTCAGCGCTTATCTACAGCCAAAATATTTTTGCAGTAGATGTGGAAGACAATGTAAAAAATTTTCTTAAATCTAAAGATTGGGTTAGTTTTGCTATTACTGATGATGCAATGGGCCGTGTGGTTGCGACAAGAGCGGCAACAGAAGATGTGCGAAAAAATACCACTCTTACGTTAACGTACCCAACTGTTAAAAGTTGTGGACTAATGCCTGTAGATTTAATTATTAAGCTTGATGCTCCAGTTGCAAATGCCGAGCACAAAAATATTTTTGGATCGTTTCAAATTGATGATCATCAGCCGATAGAAGTAAAGGCTATTTTGCAGAATGAAGAAGACTCTCAATTCTTATTCATAAGTGCAGAAGTAAAAGACTTTGAAAATAGAATTAAAAATAGTAAATCGTTAATTGCAAACTTTAAAGGTTATGGCGTAATGGAATTCTCATTATTAGGGGCAACCCAAGCAACCACAAATGCTAAAAATACATGCAAGAACTTTAGCTAAAAGCTTTGATGGCATACTTTACATGATTATTAAAAAAATATTTTAGTACAAAAATTGAGGATGAAATTATGAAAAAAATTCTATTAAGTTCAGTGGTTTTTCTTGGTTTACAAGCATGTACCAGTGTCCAAGTGAAACCGATTGCTGCAAGTGATGTGAATGCCATAAATGAAATTTGTATTGCTCTAAATCCAGCAGTAACTATTGATGACTTTGTCCCTGTGGTTGAGAAACGAATTAAGCATCATGGTGTAAAAACAAGAGTTCTAAGTTCCGATGAAGCACGAAAATGTACACACCAATTGCAATATTCTGCTCGTCGTTCATGGGATGGAGTTACATATTTGTCATGGGCTGAACTAAAAATTTATAAGAATGGACAACCTATAGGCGATGCTGAATATAAGCTTAAAGGTAAAGGTGGTCTGTCGCTTATGAAATGGCAATCTGTGGAAACAAAAATGAATCCTGTCGTTGATGAGCTGTTCGCTGGAAAAAATGTGAGTGTATCTAGTCCCCTAATTGCACCGCATCAAGAGCAGATTTTAGTGCCTAAGAAAATCGAGAGTCTTAATTAATAAAACATATCAGCGCTTTACATCGCCTACAAAAACAGCATAATGCCCGTAAAAGGTAACGTTTTGGTGATGTTATGTCTAAAAAGGAACTGGGGAAACAAAGTAGACAAGGTAAAGCATTGTTACTCGATTTGCGTGACCATGCTTGTCGACTCTTAAAAAACATACAAGCCGTTGATGCAAGTACTGCGGATCAAATATCAAATGAACTCATGTACCAGATCAGTCAAGACTGGGGTGGTCAGTCTATTTACATCATTAAAGATGATACCTTCCACGCTGAAGAGCGCGATATTCAAATCTATAAAGAGTTCAATGGCTATAACCATTCAGAACTTGCTAAAAAATATAAGCTGACTGAAGTTTATATTTATCGGATTGTTAAGCGAATGGCAGAACAAGAGCGCAACCGAATGCAACCCTCATTATTCGAGGTCTAAAGTTTTAAAGTAGTTTAAAAGACCCCAACCAAGTTACCTATGAAAATGCCCTTAATTAATTCTAATTAGGGGCTTTTTTATGGGTGAAAAACTCGGTTTCGACCAGATATTTGAGCGTTGTATGGGGCACGAAGGTGGCTATGTAAACCACCCTAAAGACCCTGGTGCAGAAACAAATTGGGGAGTCACTATCGCAACAGCCCGTGCCAATGGTTACCACGGTGCAATGCGTTCAATGACACGCCTTCAGGCAAAAGAAATCTACCGTAAAGCATTTTGGGAACGTGCCAAATGTGCACAGTATCACTCTGCAATTGGTTTTCAGCTCTTTGATGCAGCCATTAATCATGGCATTGGCAATGCAATCCGCATGCTTCAACGTGCTGTAGGTGTAGCCGATGATGGCAAGGTTGGACAACTCACACTTGAAGCAATCAATCTCAAATCACTTGATGATGTACTTGTTCTATTCAATGCAGAACGTCTTGAGTTCTATAGCAAGCTAAAAACTTTCGATACTTTTGGTCGTGGCTGGAGTCGTCGAGTTGTAAGCAATTTACGTTATGCCGCTGGAGATACACCATGAAAAAAATTACACGTAAAGTTCCCCAGTCGGTCAAAGTGAAGCGTCGGATTGATACGGCCTTAGCAGAACAAGAAGTAATGCATAAACGCCATATTCAAGCATTGCAACGCAAATATGGCGAACAAATCTCTCTGCTTGAAATTAACGCAGGCCCAGCGTCAAAGCCCTCTGTGATTGTCCATAATTCTGATATTGATTGGCGTGAGAATTCACAAAAAATTGCTGAAGTTGTTCGGAGAAACAAAAGCCAATTTTTACCAATCAGGAAAAGTGGGAAACGCTCAGGTTTAATCGTGGCTAACTGGCGTGATAGCTGGAAATGGCTAACGATTTGGGGTTCAGCAACCATCGTGGGTATTAATGCATTTTATGCATCACTTCCGCCTGAATTTATTGACTCTCTGCCCGAACATACTCAGTCCACCATCAATGTGATTGGCGGTATTGCTTTATTGCTAGGTCGATTTATCAACCAAAGTAAGCCTAAAGCATTACCACCTGCGGAGAATCAGGATGTTTGAGACTTTCAAAATTGGTTTTGGTGAAACCCAATGGTTGGTGATGACGGCCCTTGGTTTATACACATGGTTTATCAATAAGCAAAGTGCCTCTGCAAAAGAAATGCTCGATATTCGCTTACGTGTGACTGAGCTTGAAAGTGCAGTGAAAGACATGCCTTCAAAGCTCGAAATTGCGCGTTTAGAAGGACAAATCGAGACGGTTAAAACCCAATTAAATTCTGCCAATAGCAACATTGAGAAAGTACATGGCGGTGTTAAGCGGATTGAAGATTGGTTAATTGAGAAAAAAATGTGAGGTCGTATGAACTTTGAAACTAAATTAAAAGAAGAGATGCGCCTTGTGATGCTTCGCCTGTTGAATGAGTTGCCGTCTTATCGTGGAAACAGTTCAACTCTGCATAGTGGGTTAAATCACTATGGCTTGAGCTTTAGCCGTGACCAAGTAAAAACTGAACTGTACTGGTTGAAAGATCAAGATTGTCTTGATATTGAAATGGATAGTCCAGCTGTGGTTGTTGTGAAACTCACTGAGCGTGGACAAGATGTTGTGGAAAACCGCACTCGAATTCATGGCATCAAACGCCCATCTGCATGAGGTGGATTTATGTCAAACACGATTAAGAAATTACCCGATGAGCAGCGTCAGTTTGTTGAAAAATTACTGCGTGAAGACCGTCTAACACTCAATGAAATGTTAGATGAAATTCGTGCTGAATTTCCTAGTGCGACCATTCCCAGCCGATCTACCCTAGGACGCGCAAAGAAAAATTTTGCTGAAGAAGCAAAACGCATGCGTGAAATTCAAGCTGCTGCTGAAGTGCTGGTCGCTGAATTTGGTGAAGATGTCGACGATAAGGCTGGTGCATTACTTACTCAAGCCATTACCACCTTGACCACTGATATTGTTCTAACTGAATTAAAAAATGATGGGCTTGACCCTCTTAAACCTAAAATCGGTATTGATGATGTTGGGGCCTTGGCTCGTGCTTCACGTGCTGTAATTGCGACCCGTGGTATGACTTTAAAACAACGCCAAGAAATTGAGCGTATTGCACGAGAAAAGCTGATTGCAGAACAAAAGGAAAAACTCGAGGAGCTAGGCAAATCTGGTGAAGTAGATCGAGCAGTATTAAATAAAGTCATTAAAGCAGCTTATGGTCTGGAGGTTTAAATGAGTGAACTTATTTTACCTCCAGATGAGCTGATTTTACCCCCTGACGAACCGATTCTTAAGCTCTACGACTATCAAAAACGTTGGTTGAATGACCAAGCCCGATTTAAAGCAGCGATGTTTTCACGGCAAAGTGGTAAAACTTTTACCAGTACTTTGGAAATTGCACTTGACTGTGCCAAAGCTGAAGCTGAAAAACGTCGTGTACGTTGGGTAATTCTTTCCCGTGGTGAACGTCAAGCTAAAGAAGCCATGAATGAAGGCTTAAAAATCCATCTGAATGCCTTGAAAGCGGGTTATCAAGCCTACGAATATGATTTTGATGTGGACTGTCGTGCCCTAGAAGTTGAACTTCCACATGGCAGTAAAGTCACTGCATTACCTGCAAACCCTGATACTGCGCGAGGTTTTTCTGCAAATGTATTCCTAGATGAGTTTGCCATTCATAAAGATAGCCGTGCCATTTGGGGTGCACTATTTCCAGTCGTTTCTAAGAATGGCTTAAAACTTCGGGTGGTGAGTACACCTAAAGGCAAAGGTAATAAATTCTATGAAATTATGACTGCTGAAAGTGCGGTCTGGTCACGCCATGTCGTAGACATTTACCAAGCTGTTGAAGATGGGCTGGAACGAAATATTGAAGAACTACGCCAAGGTTTAAATGACCAAGACCTATGGGAACAAGAGTACGAACTGAAATGGTTAGACTCTGCCTCTGCTTGGCTTGATTTTGATTTGATTAATAGCTGTGAAGATGAACTGGCGGGTATTCCAGAAAATTACACAGGCGGCATGTGCTATGTCGGTGTTGATATTGCTGTTCGTAATGACTTGTTTGTGATTTGGGTGATTGAACAAGTTGGTGATGTGTTTTGGACACGAGAAATTATTACCCGTAAACGGATCAGCTTTGCTGAACAAGACATGCTTTTAAATGAAGTCTTTCAGCGTTACCGCGTGATTCGTTGTTGTATGGACCAGACTGGTATGGGTGAAAAACCTGTTGAGGATGCGCAGCGTCGTTATGGATCGGATCGTGTTGAAGGTGTTTTATTTACTGGTCCAAATAAATTGACCATGGCAACCCGTGGTAAAGAATGTTTTCAAGATCGTCGTATTCGTATTCCGCAAGGTGATGATGCCTTACGTGCAGATCTACACAAGTTAAAAAAAATCCTAGGACCTACGGGGACTCCACGGTTTGAAGCGGATAGCGATAGTGCTGGGCATGCGGATAGAACTTGGGCTGGATTCCTTGCACTGAATGCAACAGATGGTGGTTGGATTTCAGACACCATTATTACTGGTCGTCCACGCACTGCAAGCAAACTTTTAAAAGGATACCGTTGATGAAAAATCAAGGTTTATATATTGGTGGTGAGTTCCTCACATTCTCAGAAGCAAAAAAAAACCAGCCAAACATCAGCCAAATTGCCTCTCGCAGTACCGTTTCGGGTTTTAGCTCCTTGGGTGCTGTTTTGCCCAATCCAGATATTGTCCTAAAAAAAATGGGCAAAGATATTAAAGTCTATAAGGACATCAAAGCCCACCCTGTAGTCAAAGGATGCTTGCGTCGTCGTAAAGCAGCAGTTAAAGCGAAAGCATGGCGAATCGTTCAAGATCAAGCATCAGATCAAGTGTTTGGGCATATCAATAACATCTTTAAAAAATTAGCCATCAATAAAATCACAGGTGCAATGTTTGATGGAACATTCTTCGGATATCAACCTTGTGAAATCAATTGGGCTTACACAGATGGTGCTTGGTTACCAATCGATATTCAGGCCATGCCACCTGACTGGTTTTTCTTTGACGCTGAAAATAATTTGCGATTTAAAGATAAAAATGCGGGACAAGCTGGCTTATTGATTGAACCCCGAAAATACCTTGTGCCTACACAAGATGCCAGTTATGACAACCCCTATGGTGAACCTGACGCTGCACTTGTATTTTGGGCAACCGCATTTATGCAAGGCGGTTTAGAGTTTTGGGTGCGCTTTACTGAGAAATATGGTTCACCATGGGTCATTGGTAAATACGGCAATAATTACGATGAAGCCAAGCAAGAAACCTTGCTCAATAACCTGTATGCCATGGTGCAAGATGCCGTAGCGGTTATTCCAGACAATTCACAAATTCAGATTATCGAAGCGGCTGGAAAGTCTGCTTCGGCAGATATCTATGAGAAATTTCTCATGTACTGCCGCTCTGAAATCAACATCGCATTGCTTGGGCAAAACCAAACCACGGAAGCCGATGCAACCCATGCCAGCGCATCCGCAGGTTCAGAAGTCACTGCCGACATTGCCGATGGTGACTGTGAAATGACAACTGAACAATTTCAGCTTCTGATTGACTGGATCGTGGATTACAACTGGGGTGGCCCTTCACCACAGTTTGAGTATTTTGAAGACTCGAATGGTGGTACAGAGCAAGCTGAGCGAGACTCCAAACTGTATGCAGCTGGTACACGCTTTACCAATCAGTACCGCATGCGTGAGTATGGCTTCCAAGAAGGTGATTTGGCAGAGCCAGCTCAAGAGCCAAGTAACTCAGTCGCATTTTCTGAGTATCAACATGTACCACAAAACTTTGCTGAAGCGACCCTACCAACATTAGAACAAGCTGCTACCGATCCACTGAATGATATGGTGGGACGTTTGCGTCGTGTAGTGCAATCTGCAAAAGATTTTCAAAATATCCAAGATGCAGTACTGACTGAATTTTCAGAAATGGATTCATCGGAAATGGTGAAAGTCATGCAGCTGGCGATGACCCTAGCTGAATTTCAGGGACGTGCGGAGGTTACAGATGAGTGAAATTAATACACGCTTGGCTGAAAGCCGTAAAATTATTGAAGAGTTTGAAAGTGTGGAAATGGCTGAATATGAATATATGGTTTCAGCCTCTTATTCAGACCCATATTGGGTTCGAGTCAAACAAGCTATTTTAGATTGTGGGGCAATGAATGAATAACTTTCAGCTCAAGTTCCAAGAGCAGATTGATTTTCTCAGTCAGAAAGTTAATTTGCCAACGGAAACGCATAATGAAATCACTTCACGTCAGCATGACCGCGCCTTTGTCGTTGCTGGAGCAATGAAAGCAGACTTATTGAATGATCTGCACAATGCAGTCAATCAAGCCATTGCGGATGGCCAGTCTTTTAAACAGTTTCAGGACGGCTTCGATGTCATTCTCGCCAAGCATGGTTGGTTAAGCAATGAAGATGAAGGCTATAAAGCATGGCGTGCTCGGGTTATTTATCAAACCAATTTAAGAACCTCACATGCTGCGGGTCGTTATAAGCAAATGACTGACTCTGAAGTATTAAAACGACGTCCATATTGGGTATATCGCCATAACAGCACAGAGCACCCACGTATTTTACATCAACGTTGGAATGGCTTAGTTTTGTTAGCTACCCATCCTTTTTGGCGACGGAATTATCCACCCAATGGCTATGGATGTAACTGTGGTGTAGATGCCATTAATGAACGCCAACTCAAAGCTATGGGCAAAACAGGCCCTGATGAGCTGCCTAGCTTTGATGATGATCGAAATGATTTTGACAGTGCTCCTGGTGCAAGTTGGTATCCTGATTTAGATAAATATCCCGAACCTATTGCTAAAGCATTTGTGTCCGAAAATATGAGTGATGGTGTGTTTGATCGCTTTATTGAGCATACGTTTGAAGCTGTCGATATGATTAAAAACTCAGGCATAGCTGAGTCTACCTTGGCTAAAAAACTTCGGGCAATCAGTACATCTGAGCAGTATCCAATTGCAGTTTTAACCGCACCACAAAAACAAGTGCTCGGTGTTAAAAGCCAAGTACTCCTATTTAAACAATCTGATGCTGTGCAGCAAATGGCAAAGTCTGCTGCGGGACTGAGTGGTGATCTACAGCACCTGTTTGATCAGGCGCAGTGGATTGTCCGTATAAGCAACACACAATTGCTTTTACATATTGTTTTCGGTCAACGCAAATTCATTGCTGAGATTCAACAAAGTAAAGATGGGCTATTCTTAAAATCCTTTAATACTGCCAGTGCCAGTGAAATTAATGCAGCAAAGAAATCAGGTACGATCTTGTCTGGAGCCTAAGCATGTTTAGTTATCAAATTAAAAGCGGCATGGTACTGGATATACTCAACCAAGTTGAAAGTACTTTAGACAATCCAAATCCGATGTTAGCTGATATGGGCGAATTTTTAACGTCCAGCAGCCAAGACCGTTTTAGGACGTCTACAGCTCCAGATGGCAGCAAGTGGCAAGCCAATAGTCAAAATACTTACCTCAGCCTTTTAGGGAACAAGCATAGCGATGATGATGGGAAGCTTAATGCTAAAGGCATCAATCGTGTTGCTAGTAAGAAACCTTTGGTGCAAAGCAATAATTTAATGAATAGCATCCATTATCAAATCAGTGGCAACTTGCTTTTAGTCGGATCAAATTTGATTTATGCAGCGACTCATCAATTCGGTGCAACCATCAAGGCGAAAAATGCGAAGTCATTAAGTTGGAAGGTTGGCGACCAATCCATCTTTGTTAAGCAAGTGGTTATCCCTGCACGTGAGTACCTTGGTATTTCTCTTGCAGATGAAACAGAATTGTATGCCATTGCTGAAGATCATCTACTATCGTAAATAATGCGATTTGAGGGCTGCATGAGGTGTAATAGCTAAAATGACCCATTCTCAACCTTAAAGTCGCTGTTTTTGGCTTTATAAAGGTTTATAAATATATTTTAGGGTTTAACTTTGAGGGTGATTTTAGAAATGGCAGATATTGAAGAAATCAGACGTATTGCTACAGAAGTTAGAACAGCAATGGACACATTGATTATAGAAAACAAAATTCCGCAGTGGTGTACGCCTTTTAAATATTTTCCAAATATCTGTTGTGGAGATATGAGTATCATTCTATCAACACATTTTATAAATTTGGGCTTTGATCATCCAGATTATATTTGTGGGAAACATTATGATGATGACAACATCAATTCACATGCTTGGATTCGGTTGAATGGAATTTGTATAGACATTACAGCCGATCAATTTAGTGCTGAGCAATATGACCGTGTGATTGTTGAATACGAAAAAGACTACCCATTATTAAACAAATTCCATCCTGATCGTGAAGAAACATCAAAATATACTATCGACACGGATATTCTTAGAAAAACGTATTCATTGATTCAAGAGCAATTAGAAAGGACCTAAACCTCTAAATTAGTTTAAAAGACGCGAAGTGCGTCTTTTTTTATGCTCAAGCCTCAAGAGGTTTATTTTGAGCAAAAGATGAAACCAATCAAAATTTTTAAAGTCGGCAAACATACCAGCGTGCAAGGGGTTGTAAAAGACTATACCCGAGACATGCTGGCAACTTGTGTTACTGCTTATAACCCACAAACACATGAAGCCCCGTTAGTTGTTGGGCATCCAAAGACTGAAGACCCTGCGATGGGTTGGGTCGATCATTTAGAACTTTCTGACGATGGCTACTTACTTGCCTATCCAAAACAAGTTCCTGCTGAGTTTGCTGAAAGTGTAAATGCAGGAAAGCATAACAAAGTTTCAGCCAGTTTTTATTTGCCCGATTCACCAGCTAATCCGACACCAGGAAAACTTTACCTACGCCATGTCGGCTTTTTAGGTGCGCAACCGCCTGCCGTAAAAGGTCTAGGTACTGTTCAATTTGCTGAAAATGAAGATGGCGTAGTGGACTTTGCTGATTGGGGACACAGTCTTGCTGCTGACCTATTCCGCAAAATCCGTGAATGGTTAATTGACGAAAAAGGATTAGAAGATGCGGACAAAATCGTACCGAATTGGCTGGTTGAGTCGTTGCATGAGTATGCTGATCGCAATCCTACCGAAGTTGCCTCAAGTTTCGCTGAATTTGCGGAAAACATCGGACTTGTACTTCCGCAAAAAGATAATCCAACGCCTACCGTTGATCATGCTGAAGTTACCAAAACCGCCCGTGAAATTGAACTTGAACAGCAACTGGCACAGGCTAATGCAACGCTTACAGCGCAAAAGATTGCGGAACAGCAATCCGTGGCAAGCGACTTTGCAGAAAGCCTTGTAGAGGCGGGCCAACTTCCACCTAAAGTTAAAGATAAAGCGATTGCACTTTTAGTCGCTTCACAAGCAACTGAACAAGTGGTGAGCTTTTCTGAAGGTGAAGTATCTATTGCTGAAGGCTTAAAAGCCTTGTTGTCTGACCTACCAAAAATCGTTGAATTTCGTGAACACAACCCGAAACGACAGGTCGACCCAAAAATTAACAATCCTACAAACCCACTGATTGCTGACGCTGAAAGTCGTTCAGCACGTTAATTCTGACCAATTTTAGGAGTCAAACATGCCTAGTTATAACCAACCAAAAGTTTTGGGTGATGTGCTGCTTGTAGAAGTAAAAGCAGGTTGGACCAAACAAAACGGACTTTTATCTGCGACAGCCGTATTTCTTGCCATTGGCGTGGTACTGGCGCAAAAAGCCGATGGTGAATTTACCCCAATTGATTTTGCAGGTGCTGCACCATTAAACAAAGCTGCTGCTGTATTGGCAACCAATGTTGATGAATCAGCTACTGCACAGAAAGCTGTTTTTATTAAACGTGGTGCAACAGTAGCCAAAAATGAATTGGTCTGGCCTGAAGGTGCAACGGATGAACAAATTAAAACGGCTTTGGCTGAACTTGAAGCTTTGGGCATTGTTGCGCAAAACGCACATTAAGCCTGAAATACTTTAACCCTTTTAATTTTCAGTGAGAAAAAACATGAATTTAGCTGATTTATTTACACCCTCAACGTTGACCAAAGCCATTAATGCTTTGCCAAAGCCACCAAGTATGTTGGGTGATAAAAAGATTTTTAAAGTGATTCCAGTAAAGACTGTGAATGTCACGATTGAATCGATTAACGGAAAATTGGTATTGGTCAATAATACAGATCGCAATGCTGATCCTGACCACAAAGGCAATAAAAAGCGTAAACGCATTACCTTGGAAATTCCACATTTACCCAAAACAGCACAAATTTTGCCTGATGAACTTAATGTTCAAACTTTCGGTGAAGATGGTTCTGAAGGAACTGCACAAGCCCAAGTGATCAATGACAAGTTACAAGGTCTAAAAGATGACATTGAAGCGACCAAAGAGTTTCACCGTGTTGGTGCGATTTCGGGAATCATTTTAGATGCAGATGGTACAACGGTAATTCATAACTTGTTCACGCTTTTTGGTGTATCACCTAAAAACATCAATGTTCAATTTAGTGTTGATACGACTGATATTAATAAACAAGTGTTAGATGGCAAGCGTCATGCCCAGAAAAAATTAGGTGGTGCAATTGTACGTGAATGGGTTGCTTACTGTTCATCTACTTATTTTGATGCATTGACTGCACATCCAAATGTACAGAAAGCATATGCAAATTGGCAAGCTGCTGAAGACCGTTTGGGTGGTGATAATCGCTCTGGGTTCACGCATGCAGGTGTCACTTGGATTGAATACGATGTGGAGGTTTTAAACGAAAAAGGTGAACCAACAAAATTCATCAAAGATGGTAAAGCGCGTTTAGTGCCAATCACCAATGATCTTTTTGCAACTTACCTCGCACCAGCCAATTATAACGAAGCAGTCAATACGCTTGGTTTAGAGATGTATGCCAAAGCTGAAGAACGAAAAATGGGGAAAGGTTGGGAATTAGAAGCTCAGTCAAATCCATTATCTGTTTGTACTGCACCTGATGCCCTTGTCGAATTCTCTGCAACCTAATCTGGAGCATAGGCCATGTACTGTACGGTTGATGATGTTCAAACACTGGTGCCACTGCATACACTTCGCGCTTTGACGCAAGACGATCCATTAAATGAAAACTTTGATGAATCTATTGTGATTGCTGCAATTAAGTATGCTTCAGACAAGATTGATGCTGCGGTTCGTGGCCGTTATCCACTTCCGCTTCCACAAAAAGTCGATTTGTTAAAAGAGCTGGCACTCGATTTAGTTCGTCATCGACTGTACAGCCGTCGCCCTGATGGTGCCGATCTGCCTGATGCTGTTAAAGAAGGGAAAAAGTCTGCTGAGGCTGATTTGATCAAAATTCAAAATGGCCAGCTTTCTCTGGGTATTGAAAACTCAAAAAAAGCTGTGGATGAAGTCGGCCCTTGGCGCGTTAAAGCCCCAAAACGTCGTTTTGAAGGAGGGTTTTACTGATGGATGAATCGATTACTCAAGACATTATTGGTGATGTCGTTGCTCGCTTAAAACAGCATCATCCGACCTTGTCTGTGGTTGAAACACCTGACAATCCTTCAACTTACGCACTTCGTCATCCTGTTGGGGAAATTTTGGTGCAGTACACCAGTAGTGATTTTGCTGAACCAGATAACACTGGTGGTAATTATCCTGGTGCACCTGTTGTAGATCGTCCCCAACGTCGTCGAGTGAATATTCAACTTACGCTTGTTCTAAGGTCGTTGACTGGTGCAAATGGCACCACGGTCACATTAGACCAGGTTCGAAACAGTCTTAAAAAATTCCGTCCACGCCACTGCCTTACTCAAGTCTACTTTTTGGGTGAAGGTTTTATTTCTGAAAAACAAGGCATTTGGCAATACGGACTCAGAACAGCCGTTGAGCTGTGGGAGAAATAACGTGTCAAAAGATGAAATTAAAACCGTCAAAGTGAAACTGTTAAAAGACCACCAACACGGGCAAATGCGTTATAGCGAAGGTATGGAAATTGAAGTGCCTGAGCATGATGCAGAGTGGTTAAAAAATTTAAAGATTGCAGAAGATGCTAAGGCTTCTGTGGCAGCGGCTAAATCTGTAGAGGAAAAATCAGCATGACCATGAAAGATTTTGCATTCCAAGGAAAGATCTACCTTGGTGAAAACGTAAATGGCCGTCCACGTAACCTGAAATGGGTTGGTGACCAAAGTTCTTTAAACTTCGCTTTATCAATTGAAAAAGAAGAGCGAAAAGAAAACTGGTCAGGTAATAAAGGTACGTCCGTTGTCAATATTCAATCAAAAGCTGTTAGCCCAGAGCTCGTACTGCGTGAATTAACACCTGACAATATTTTACTAGGCGTACATGGCAAGCTGAATAAAGTTTCTGCTGGTTCAGTTACCAGTGAGTTATTACCTACTGGGTTGGTTGCAGATGAAATTATTTTGCTCGATAAAGGTAATATTTCTAATTTAGCCCTTACTGATAGCACAGCAGTTACACCTAAAACCCTAGTTGAAGGGACTGATTACGCAATTGAATCCCCACACTCAGGGTTGATTAAAATTCTAGGTGTGGCAGCACCTTTAACTCAACCATTTAAAGCAGCCTACAGTCATGGTGGCATGACGAGTGTCTCTATGCTGACCGCTCAACCACCCGTGCGTTATTTGTACATGGAGGCAATCAACACTGTAGATGGTCGTCGTGCACGTGTGCATTTGTATAAAGTGCAATTTGACCCTATGTCGCAGTTGCCATTGACCAGTCAAACCTTGTCGGATTTTACTCTTAATGGCGCAACTCTCATTGATGCAATCAATACGCTTGATGACACCCTTGGTGGTTACGGCAAAATCGAATGGCTAGATGATGAGGTCGGACCATAATGGCTGAGCGCGTAAAAACGGAAAGCCGTGAAACTTCAGCAGCTGAAAAAGCTGCTGAGGACTTAACGGTCATGTTCCCTGACTCCAGTCTTACCATTGCTGGTGAATTGATCATTGTGGCTGAATATCCATTTATGCAGTGGTTGGAACTGAAGCCATTGCATACAGAGTTTTTAGATGAGCTGGCTGAATTGGTTGGGCATTCTGAAGAAGGTATTTTGATTGATGACCTAATGGAATTTTTTGAAAATCAATTTCAGCATGTGCAAGCCTTGATCTCTGCCAGCATTAGCAAACCTAAAGAGTTCTTTAAACCCTTAAAAAGCGCTGAAGTTGATGATCTAACCCTGATTTGGTGGGAAGTAAACAAGCATTTTTTTTTAAGAAGCGTACAGCGAACACTACGCAAGCAAAACAAAGTACTGCTCGATGGGCAGACATCTTCCAAACCCTAATCTCCAATGGCCATGATAAAGCAGCTTTGCAGCGTTACACACAACGTCAGTTAGAGCTGTTTTATGCCACCATTCTGCGTCAAAAAAATCATGCAAAAGCTGACCTCATCGAAGCAGTCAACCAAGGCTTTGGAGGCGGTCCCGAACTCTCTAAATACCTAAAAACACTGCGAGGTAAATAATCATGGCGAATAAAAACTTAAAAGTTGCCTTGCAAGTACAGGCCGACTTAAACCAAGCAAAGCGTGAGATTGGATCTCTTAAGGCTGAAATTAAAGACACCAGCAAGGTGGCAGATGCAGCAACAGCATCACAAGCCAAAACGTCGAAAGCTGTTGCTGTTACAGCAGATGAAGTCAAAAAGCTATCAGGTGCAACCAATTTAAAAGATGGCGTAAAACAGCTTTCAGACTATGAAAATTGGCTCAGCAAAACATCTGTAGCATCCAAAAATGTCGCTGATTCTAACAGTCTGATTGAGAAATCTATCACCAGTCTAACGCCTCATCTCACTGCTTTAATTGGGCTTTCAGGCGGTTTTATTGCTGTTGCTGTAGATACCCTGAATAAAGCGGTTGAGCTGAAAAACCTATCAAACCTAAGTGGAACCAATGTAGAACAGTTTCAATATTATGTTGCGGGTGCGAAAAAGGTCGGGATTGAACAAGAAAAGCTAGGTGATATTTTTAAAGATACCCGTGACAAAGTTGGTGATTTCATTGCCACTGGTGGCGGTGAACTACAGGACTTTTTTGAGAATGTCGCCCCTAAAGTGGGTGTTACCGCTGAGCAATTTAAAAAGCTGAGTGGACCTGAAGCATTGCAGTTATTCTTTAATACCTTACGCCAAGCTGGAGTATCTGAAAATGAGATGGTGTTCTACCTAGAATCCATTGCAGATGAAGGCTCTGCTTTAATTCCACTTTTAGAGCAAGGTGGTGCTGGGTTTAAGAAATTCGGAGATGCTGCAAAAGAAGCTGGGGCGATTCTAAGTCAAGACACTGTTGAAAATGCCGTAAAAGCAAAAAGTGCTCTGGGTGATTTTCAAAATAGTGTAACTGGGGTGACCAATACTTTGGTGGCCAATGCTGCTCCAGCCATCGTATTTGTTGCGGAAAATTTGGATGTGCTCGTTCGTGCTGGGTTGATTGTTGCTTCTGTATTTGCTGGACGAATGATTACAGCCACTGCTGCAACGACTATTGCATTTATTGCGGGTCGAATAGAAGCGATTAAATATCAAATGGCTTTGGCCAGTATGGCAGGTATTGCTACAACCACGGCAGCCCGTTTGACTGCTTTAAGTACAGTATCTCGGTTACTTACAGCCGCAGGTGGGCTACCAGGACTCGCAATTGCCGCTGCGGGTGTTGCTGCTAGTTTCTTGCTCATGCCGAGCAGCTCGGATGAAGCTACTGAAAGTCTGGAAGATCAAAGTAAATCAGTCTCGGATCTGGCTGAAGAATATAAAAAGTTAGAAGCTACACAACAGCGTGTTTTATTACGTGAAGCAATTGCCCAAACTGAAAAACTCACGGTTGCTTACAGAGAGCAAAAAAATGAACTTTTAGGATTGGTTGATTCAATTCGACATAGTTCAGATGTCAGCGATGAATCCAAGAAAAAAGCAGAAGCCTTATTTGAACAGTACCGCCTAGGTAAAATCACAGCGGGTCAATTGGCAACAGGCATCAACGGTTTGAAGGATGTGAGTGATAGCCTAAAAGGTTCTATTGATAAACAAGCAGGTTCAACCAATAAGGCAGCAACAGAACTCAATAAGAAAAATCAGGTGGTCTCTGCATATGGTGGTCAAGTTGCATCAGCAACGATTTTGACTGATGGTATGGGTGAAAGTCTTAAAAATGTAGGATCAAATGCAGATAGTGCAGCCACAAAAGTCAAAGGTCTTGGTAAGGCTTACGATGACTATGTAGCAAAGCTAAGCACTACAACGATGGACAATAAAATGATTGCAGGGTCTATGCAATCTGGAGTGTCTGAGCAAGAAGCACGCATGCGTCAGGAATTACTTAACGCTAAAAATGCTGACCCTAAAGCGACTCAAACTTTTGGTGCATTAACACCTGCCGAAATTGCATCCATTAAAAGTAGTATTTCAGCTGAAGAAAATGTAAAAGACATTGCAGAACAGCGTAAAAAACAGGAAGAAGCTGTCACCAAAGAAAAAGAGAAGCAGAAAAAAATTGCCGAACAGACGGCATCGATCAATAAAACAGTTTTAGCTCAGTCAAAGCAATATGACTATGCATCCAAAGAAAAAGCACGAGGCCTCCCAAATGGCCTGTTGTACGCAGTATCAACTCAAGAATCTGGTGGAAACCCTAATGCTCGTTCACCAGTAGGTGCAAAAGGTGCATTTCAATTTATGCCCAAAACAGCAGATCGTTTTGGTCTTTCAGATCGAACAAATGTGAATGCATCAGCAGATGCAGCAGCTAAATATCTTGAGTTTTTATGGGAAAAATTCAATGGAGATTTAGACAAAGTCATTATGGCCTATAACGCTGGTGAAGGTAATGTTCAATCTGGCAAGGCTTATGGGTTTAAAGAAACGCAAGATTATCTTGTAAAAGTTAAGCGCAATTTGGCGGCCATTAATGGTTTGAATGATGAAAATGCTCAAGCCAATTTAAGCAAAATGGTAGCGGCAGAAAATGAATTACAGAAGCAGCAAGTTCAACAAGAACAAAATCGAATCTCTCTCCGGGAGTCGTATTATTCTGATGAGGAAAAAGCACTTTCTGAACATAATAAACGTATATCTGATCTCAATAAGGCTGGATATTCAGACACTGAATTGAAAGCGCTTTTAGAAAAAGAAAATCAACGTTATGAAGATGTGCTGAGCAAACGCCCTGAAATTTTAAAGCGTGTGCAAGATTCTTTGACTTCATTAAATGAAAGCTTTTTACGATCTTCAGATAATGACTTACAAGCTGATCTAAACGCTGTAGATGAAAAATGGAAGCAGCCTAAAGCAGACCTTGCAAGTTTGATGATGTCTGAACCCGATCCATTACAAGCCAATGAATACCAACAAATGTTGGTCAAAATTGATTTTGTGATTGATCAAGAAAAGCTCACATTGCAATTTAATGATGCAATGAAACAGCTAGAAGAATTGCAAAGTCTGCGCTCACAGCGCCAAGAGAATTTAAAAATTCAAAATGATGCGGGTCAGATTTCAAGATTTCAATACTCAGATGGTTTGGATGCAATTGACGCTGAGATGCTTCCCACTATGCAAACTTTAGCAGACCAAGCCAAGGTCTTAGCTGAAAATCTTGGAGATGCTTTTTCTGTTGCAAAAATTGAAAATTTCACTGCAAGTCTTGCAAATGTTGATACAGAGTCTAAAAAATTCCTGCCTACACTTGGTCAAATAGAGGAAAAAATTGCAGGCGGTATGACCGATGCAATTATGGCTTGGGCAGATGGGACACAGTCGGCTGGCGATGCATTCAAACAATTTGCATCTGACTTCCTCCGTGAAATTGCTCAAATGATTTTAAAACAGATGATTTTTAATGCGATTAAAGCGGCATCATCTGCTATGGGTTACTCAGACGGTGGATTAGTCACAGGCTTTGCTAGAGGTGGGTATACAGGCGCAGGTGGTAAATTTCAACCAGCAGGTGTCGTGCATAAGGATGAATTTGTGATTCGCAAAGAGTCTACTAGCCAACCCGGTGCAAAAGAATTTTTGTGGTCATTTAACCAAAATGGGATGGAAGCTTTAAACAAGTTTAAGGGTTATGCCGATGGCGGTTTGGTTGATGCACCAAATATCTCAGTCCCTGATATTCAAGCCCCGAAATTGAATGATCCTGCTGCTCAGATCGCAAGTGCCACCAGTTTTAACGCGAACCAAAATTTCTATTTGGTCGATGACCCAGCACGGATTTTAGACGTTCTTAAATCTGGTGCATCACAAGAAAATTTAGTGGTCATGATGTCACGTGACCCTGCTAAATTTAAGTCTGCCCTTAAAATTGGCTAGATTTTTTATGTTCTTGCGCTTCAGTTTAAGCAGTGCTTAAACCTCGCTCAAGTTCTAAATTAGTTTAAAAGTCAAATTTCAGATACTCCGCCACACTAGGCGGAGTATCTGTTTTTGGACTGTAAAAATGCCTCATGCAATTGGTTATGTGGATAACGGTGGCGGCACACTCGCTCACTATAAAATGCTTGAAAAAATCCGTGATGTTGCAGTGGCATCCACTTTTTGGGAGGTCATGCGTTATGACACCAGCGTTGCAAACCGCGAGCTTATCTTAAAAGGTAAAGGTTACACAGGTACTGAAGAAATTTATGTCGGTGTCCGAACCTATCAAGATGCATCGGCTGATTATTACAATCTTTGTGTTGCCACCTTCACTGGCTATGTACCCTCCAATACTTTTGATACTCAACCAGGCGTTAGATTGTCTGGTGTGCCTGCTCATAACCAGCGTATTGATTACTGGCTCACGGTAAATCCGCAACGGATCGCATGCTGTATGAAAGTCGGTACGCCCGTGTATGAGCATTTCTACATTGGAAAGTTTTTCCCCTATGCCCGCCCTTCTCAGTACCCATATCCAATTGTCTGTGCTGGCATGCTCAGCGGTGCGGCTGCAACACGTTATTCAGATATTTCACACTCGATGCCATACAAAGGCAACCGTGTGAATTTAGGCATGCGCTTCAATACAGGTCTGTATTTACAGCCTGAAACGCATCCTTGGAATAACACTTATTTGGCGGGAACCACCCAGCTCCGTGACACAAGTGATAACTATCCATTACTCCCAATTATTTTAAATGATGCCAATGGTATTTATGGAGAGTTGGACGGTATCCGCTACGTCAGTGGCTTTAATAATGTTGTTGAAAACACATGTGGACCTGACTGGGTGGTTATGCAAGATGTAAGCCGTACTGGGTTTGCAGATTATATCGCTATGAAATTAGACGCATAAGGAGTTGAAGAATGGCGTATTACAGTGGGCAGGTTGCAAGTTATCAAGAGTTATTAGATGTTTTAGTGGCTGCATGTATAACTGAAGGTTGGACCTGGGCTGATGGGATTTTAAGAAAGAATGGCTGTTACATTAAGTTAGAAGTAATCACTTCTGGCACTGCTACAGGAATTAGAGCCACGGGCGGTACAGGTATTTCAGGGAGTAGCCTTTTAAATCCAGCACCAACAAGGCCTCGAATGGGGAACCCAGGTATCGTAAATTTGATTCAATTTCCAGTGGTTTATCACATTTTTATTTTTGACGATGAAGTTTATTTTAAGATTAAATTTGCTAACACATTCTATTATCTGGCGTTTGGAAAAGTAAATCCAGCATTATTGGAAAATGGAACATGGATTTCAGCAACAGCTTGTGGTGCTGGAAATAGAACAGACACTAATGGAAGTATCCGAATAGGTTCAAGTGGTGGTGGTGCGGGTGGTGCATACAATGCAAGCGCTGCTGCACCATTTTGGAATAATAACAATTATAGTGATGATTGGAGTAATTCAGTACTTTTCCATGACCTTGATGGGGTTAAATGGTCTTCAGGAAATAAGAATGCAGTGTCCGCCCTTTTTATAAGTCCTTTACTTGATCGTATTCCATCTCTCTGGACTGGAGAAGCAATTTTTCTACCAATAAATATCTATTTAGACCGACCAGCTAATAAAAAAAGTTTGGTATGTCAATTTCAACATTCTAGAACTCTTAGAATTGATAACTATGAACCTGAGCAAATAGTCAATCTTGGCAATGAAAAGTGGATGATTTTCCCATTTTACAAAAAATATTCTGTCAATAGGGGTGGTGGCTTCGATATTGATCACACTGGCACTTTCGGTTGGGCTATCCGATATGACGGACCATAAGCCATGGCAAACCTCAATTTTTGGCTTTCTCAAAGCCCACTGAATCCTAATCATAACCCCTTAATCACTGTCGATTTTGAGGGCTTTACGGGTGAACAATGGTATCCCTACCACGAATCAATGGTGTCTGTTGCTCCTGTTTTTGCGCTCACCACACATTACCCAGTCGAAGCCAATGGTCGTGCCATTCAATACGTTAAAACCAATAGCTATTTTGATGACTTTTACAACCGCATCCATATTTCACCAAGTGCATTAGAGCTGGGGAATGTCGCATCTGAGCAAGTCAGTACAGTTAATTTATGGAATGCCTATTTAGTCAATCAAAACCTTCAAAGCATTGATGGTATTGAGGAAGGCTTAAACGTATCAGGGCAGCCAAGTCCACCATTCACATTTACGGCACTACAAGAGCGTGCATGGAATGTCAGCATTCTGCCTGATGGACCATCAACCATCGACACCAATTTAGTTTGGCAGTTCGGTGAAGACCAAGCCACCTTACACATCACGGGTACACGTATTGTTGCTTTTGGCTGGTTGGTCGATTGGTCAAAACCAGTCACTGAAACCCTGCAATGGCTCACTGATATTCTGCAAAGCAAAACAGGCTATGAACAACGTCGTAGCCTTCGTATATCACCACGTATTCAATACGATGCTGAACTTTTGCTGTTCGATGCAGAGCGTCAATTTTTTGATTTAGCCATGATTGGTTGGGGAGCAAAAAACTTTGCCATGCCCATTTGGTCACAACAGCAATGGCTCACCACAGCACATGCAGCGGGAGTCATGATCATCTATTGCGATACCACTTATCGCAACTTCAAAGCAGATCGTTTGGCGATTCTTCGTGGTGACAACGCCTTTGATAATGAAACAGTTGAAATTGACAGTGTGCTGTCAGATCGACTGATTTTAAAACGCCCATTGCAGAAGTCTTGGGCGAAAGGTATGTGCCTTTCTCCAGCCATTACAGTCCGTTTGAACGGTCAACCCAACTTGGTCAAACGCACAGATCGCATGATGCGTACCGCCATTTCATTGATTGCGACTGAAACCCTAGACCATACTGAACAAATGCCCACAACGCTGTACCGCGGTTATCCAGTATTAGAACAAGTCCCGAATGAAAAAAATGATCTAACGCATTCTTATGAACGCCTGTTATCTCAATTGGATAATAAAACAGGCTTGGTGCTGCAAAAAGACCATGCACAAGAAGCTTTTGGCTTATATCAATACGACTGGATGACCGTTGGACGCCAAGAGCAAGCCACTTTGCGTGCTTTATTCTATGCCTTACGTGGCAGTCAAAAAGCCATTTGGCTACCGACCTTCAGTGATGATCTAACGGTCTTATCCATCATTGTTGCCAGTGGTCAAACTATGGATGTGCAATGGTGCGGTTATAGCCGTTTTGCCCAATCCCAATTGGGACGCCAGGACATTCAAATCACTTTGAAAAATGGCATGGTGCTATACCGTCGCATCACTGCATCTACTGAAGTAGATAGCAGCACCGAGCGTTTAGCTGTAGATGAAACCTTTCCAGCACAAATCCTGCCGACAGACATCATTCGCGTGAGCTTTATCAGTCTTTGCCGCTTATCTAACGATAGCGTTGTGATTGAACACCTGAATGACAGTGACGGTATTGCCAAATCATCGGCAACTTTTAGAGGAGTACGCGAAGCATGAGTTTTGCTGAATATGAAACGTCTTTGCAAAACGGACGACCTGTCCGCTTATATCAGTTCCAGCGTGGTCCATTGAAATGGGGCTATACCAATGCAGATCGGAATATTAGCCATCAAGGTATTACGTTTAGAGCACCTATAGGTGGAATTTCTGATGATGGTATCCGTCAAACGGAAAATACTACTTCAGATCTTCTGACTCTCACGATGTCTGCTGAACTTGATATCCCTAAAATGTATCGTATCGTAGCGCCAGCTCAGACCATTAGTGTAACCATTTTTGATTTGCATTATGGTGACAATGGTTTTCTCGTTGTTTGGATGGGCATGATCGTCGGGGTGAAATTTCCGAATGATTTTACAGCCTCAGTGCAATGCCAGACTTTAGCTGCATCATTAGAACAAACAGGACTGCGTAAAACATGGACACGCATATGTCCACATCAACTCTATAACCCCGACTGTGGTGTAGCTCGTAATTCCTTCCGTACCGATGGACAAATTAATTCACTTGATGGTGTCAGCATTAATTTCCCTTCCGCAGCGGCTAAAACTGATGGATGGTATTCAGGGGGATATGTCGAATGGACCAGTCAATATGGCAGTGAGCAACGTGGCATTGAATTACATCAAGGTGCGGCACTGTCTTTATATGGCGGCACTTCAGGCTTAGCTGCTGGCCAAACAGTTGCTATTTACGCAGGTTGTAATCGTCTATTTACGACCTGCCAAACAAAATTTAATAACGTCTTAAATTATGGGGGGACGCCTCATTCACCAGGCAAGTCTCCATTTGATGGCACACGAGTATTTTAGGAGCAAACTATGTGGATTCAAATTGCTCTATTCGTAGCATCATTAATTATTAGTTATGCACTACAACCTAAACCACTTCAGCCTAAAGCGGCTACGATAGATGATTTTGATTTACCTACTACAGAAGATGGAACGCCTAAAGTCGTCATTTTTGGCGATGTTTGGCTTACCTCATGGTGTGTGATTGGTTTAGGAAATTACCGCAATCAAGGCATCTATAAAAAGCAGAAAGGCCTTTTTGGATCAAAACGAACCAAGACAGGCTATCGCTACTTTATGTCATTGCACATGGGGGTTTCTTTAGGTCTTGATGATTTAGTTGAAATTAAGGTCTCAGATAAAACAGCATGGAAAGGAACCATTTCATCTGCCAACCGCAGCACGATCAGCATCAACCAACCTAATTTATTTGGTGGTGATGAAGCTGAAGGTGGAATTCAAGGCAGCATGATCATTATGCGTGGTGCAGCCGATCAACCTGCATTAGCAGAGTTGGAAATGATGTATGGCACAGTCATCAGAGAAGGCTATTACGAAAATGCTGGGGTTGATTATCCTGGTAGTAAAGGTGACTGGGTTCCACCCATTATTGAACCAGCAGCTGTGCCAGCTTATCGTGGTTGTGTAACGTTTTTCTATGATGGTTTAATCTGTTCAAACTCCCCATATCCTAAGCCGTGGTCATTCCGAGCACGACGTACAACTTCTAATTGGGATGGTGCGACTTGGTATCCTGAGAAAGCGACAATTTGGATGAGTAACAACCAAATTAAAGCCATGAACCCCGCGCATATTATTTATGAGGCACAAACTAATCGTGTTTGGGGCCGCGGTTTTGCTTCAAGTCAAATTGATGTCGCAAGTTTCAAAGCAACAGCGGACCAACTCTATACTGAAGGTTTTGGCTTATGTTTGGCATGGCGTAGACAAGACAGTATTCAAGCATTTATTCAAGAAGTCCTCGATCATATTGGGGCTGCGATGTTTGTAGATCGAATGACAGGACTTTGGCGCTTAGACCTAATCCGAGATAACTATGATGTGGCGGCATTACCAAGCTTTAACTTCAGTACAGGCTTGCTTCGTATTGAAGAAGATAATAACGCATCAAATGACTTGGTCACCAATCAAACCATTATTTCTTATATTGACCCAATTACCAATGAGTCACGACCAGCACGGGCTGAAAACTTAGCCGCGATTCAACGTCATGGCATCATTTTGCAAAATAAAAATTATAATGGTTTACCCACTATAGATATCGCTGGGCGTGTTGCAGCGCGTGATATGAAGGTCGCACAAAGCAGTTTGAAGCGCTTTAAAGTTGTATTAGACCGACGTGCTTACGTATTACAACCTGCATCGGTATTTAAATTAGAGCTACCTGAACGCGGTATTAATTCAATTGTCGTTCGTGCGGTACGAGTTGAACATGACTCTATAACGAATGGTGAAATCACAGTAACAGCCGTTCAAGATGTCTTTGGTTTGCCCGCTACAAACTTCATTCAAGACCAACCTAGCTTATGGCAGCCACCTAATTTAGATCCTGTACAGATCACAATAGTTAAGCTGTTGGAAATTCCATACGCCCAATTGCTGGAAAACTTTACAGTTGAAGATATTGGCCGTATGACGAACCAAGCTTATCTCATGCCTTTAGCACGTAAGCCAAATACACTTCAGCAAGATTTCAATATATTGGCAAAAACAATTAGTGATAGTGCTTATGTGGACGTTGGTGAAGGACAGTATATTTTTAATGCCTCATTGGCTGAAGCTGTGCCTCTTGGTGCATCCTCTGTTTTGGTTACGCTCACGCAAACTATAGATGAAAGTATTGTCAGCGTTGGTCAATGTGTATTAATCGATGATGAAATATTTAGAGTTGATACAGTACTCAACACAGGTAATCAAGTCATGCTTGCACGTGGTTGTATTGATACTGTGCCAAAAGCGCATAGCCTAAATACTACGGTTTGGTTCTATGGTGATATTGCGACAGCTGCTGAACGTTCTTTCACAGGTGGTCAGGTCGTCAATTTAAAACTACTTTCAAGAACAACCACTGGAGAGTTCAGTGAAGCCTCTGCTAACACATTGAGCATTACAGGACAGAATCGCATTGCACGACCATATCCTCCAGCAAATGTTCTATTGAATGATGTGGCTTATCCAGCGACAGTGAGCACTTTAAATAAAGTGTCATGGCGTTTTCGTAATCGTGTAGTTCAAGGCACTTCCATTGTCGATCAGCAAGCCGTTACCACAGTAATTGAAGTAGGTGTGACCTATAGCATCAAGCTATATAAAAAGACTTCAAGTGGTGGTTCATTTGCACTGGTTGCTGAGAAAAGTGGTATGACTGATTCAACCCTCTATATCAACCCAGTGCCAGATCAAACAGGCACAACATTAATCGCCGATTTTAGTAATGCTGTTGCAATTCGTATCGAACTTTATGCAGTGTTGAATAGTTTAGAGAGCCTGCAAAAGCATGTGATTGATGTGGATATTGTCGTATAGGTGGTTTTAAACCAGTTTAAAAGATTTGCGGGCGAAGTAAGTCTACATTCAAAGTTCTTTAATAATTTAGTTTTATCAATTTTTAGGAGATAGGAATGTGACTGAGAAAACGTTAAGCATTGCGACTGTGGCGACTGGTGTGCTTACTACTGTAACCAAAGGTCGGACCCTCTATCAAGCAGCTGCAAATGCCATGGATGCTGTTGAGGTTCAAGGCACCTTGACTGGTGCAAAGAAGAAAGAAGCAGTCATGGCTTTTATTAAAAGCATGGTTATTGATATTGGTTCAAATTGGGATGTGTACGAGAAACTTATCTCAACTTTTATCGATCAAATTAAAACAGCCTACAACGCGGTAAAAGATCTATTCAAGTAATTGGGTGGAGATAAATACTGGGAGCTGCTCATTGCGTCAACAATAAGCAGCTCTCATGACAGGTCTAGTGTCATAAGCAAGCCCAGCAATCGCGATCACGATTGCTCAAGCATACAAAAATGAAAAGCTTTTGCACAAGGTGGAACTGTATGAAAACTAGCCCAATTATCCCTTGGATGGGTGGTAAGCGTAAACTTGCGTCGCGCTTGATTCCAAAATTTCCAAAACATGACTGCTATGTAGAGTTGTTTTGTGGAGGAGCCGCTTTATATTTTCTAAATCCTGAGCCTGCAAAGGTTGAGGTCATCAACGACGTTGATGGTGAGCTAATCAATTTATATCGCGTTGTTCAGCATCATCTTGAAGAATTTATAAAGCAATTCAAATGGGCTTTAACCAGCCGCACTATGTTCAAGTGGTTAAAGGAAGCCTATTGTCCTGGTCTAACAGATATCCAGCGTGCAGCTCGTTTTTACTATCTACAACAGCATGCTTTTGGTGCTAAGCGAGTCGGTCAGAACTTTGGCTATGCACCATCAGGTCGACCTATCAATCTATGCAGAATCGAAGAGAATCTCTCCGAGGCTCATATAAGGTTGTCAGGGACTTATGTTGAACAATTAGCTTGGCAGGATTGTTTTAATCGGTATGACCGAGAGTACACATTCTTCTATGCAGACCCACCTTACTTCGATACAGCAGGATATAGTGTTGATTTCGGCTATGATCAATATAAGGACTTAGCTAATATTATGAGCAGCTCAAAAGGCAAAGTGATGGTTTCACTAAATGATCATGAAGAAATGAGAAATGTGTTCAAAGATTTTAGAATTGAATCTTTAGATATCAAATATTCTTTAACTTCCAAGGTGAGTGCAAAAAGTAAGGTTTCTAAAGAAATTGTGATCTGTAATTATTGAAATTGTTTTGCGTAGAGTGAAATGCGCGATTAGATTAATTATCTCGAAAAAAACGAAAATTTATCTCGTCGCGCATCAGCCAATAAACGATTAGTTCTATTGGCATCTGCATAGTTAAAGCGCAGTACATAAACTGGTTGTGAACTATTGAATAGATTGAAGTAATAATTTCGCTTATCAGTGATTACGGTTAAGTTTGTACGGTTCATGCCTGCTTGTGGTTTTTCCGCAGGCTTGATGAATAGACGATTACCTTGTGGGATTATTTGCCATCCAATCGTGTCACCTGAAGCAACAGTTTGGATAGTTTCATTTCCAAACTCGACAGTAGTTGAAATACCAAAAGTCGTTGATAGTTCAACAACGTGGCTTTCAGAATACGGAACAACTTTAATGCGGTTATCCGTTTTCAAACCAACAGGAATTTGACGAGCAAAAGTTGGCGCTGAAGCAATGCACGTTGCTGTAAGTAAAATGCTTATAAGGGTCTTTTTCATATCCGATTACCTTATTAATTATTAGAAGTCTGTGCCACAGGCTCAGAAGCAGTGCTTGCTTCAGGTTTAGGCAATGGTTGAGTAACTGGGTTTTGAGTAACTAACGCATCATTTGATGAGTTTTGCGTTAAGTTCCAGTTCTTAAACTTCACGCCAAATGGGTTAATCCAACGATCTTTTACGTTGAGATCGTCAAAGTTGTCAGTGATATAGTCAGCCGTCACTGTGTAGCTGTACTGGCGAATTTCAGCACCTTTAATAACGGTTGTTTTAAAGTTGGCTTGAACTTTATTGTTGCCAAGAAAGTTGACAGCAATAACTTTAGGAGTGATTGAGCCAGTTTCACCTAGTTGGTTGTAAGGTGAGTTTTGATTCATTCCGCTAACTTCATTTTCAAAGTCGGTACGATCTTGGCTATCTAAGAAAATAGAAGCTTTGCTGTACTGTGCAGAAAGTTGGTCTTTACCAACTTTGCCGTAATAGCCATAGCGATTGCTGATAGTGTCCCAAAAGTAGGAGGTCACTAATTTTTCAATAAGTTTAGGGTCAGTAGTTGAATCAAACTTTTCTACACTGGTCATAATTCCAGTTTCAGAATCAATTACAGCAATCATAGGAACTGGTTGTTTTAAAGGTGTTAATCCTTTAATTGCGATACCTTGAGCAACATTACCTATACCTAGAACGGTCGCCAAACCAAGAACCCAAATAGTGATTTTACCGTTACGATTTTCAGACTTTTTAGTATTGTCTTGAATCTCTTTAATTTGAGCGTCTAACTGCGCTTTTTCTTGTGGTGTCATTAGCGTTTACCTCCACGACCAAAACTTTTAACCATATTGGTGCCTGAACTGGTGATACTTGAAGTCGCACTGGTTGAAGCTTCAAAGCCACTGCCGACCAAAGAAATTGCAATTTTTGGAACAAGCCAAAACAGCCCAATAACAACGATCAAAACAATTACCATGATGAAAGCCCCAGTAAACGTACTGCCGTTTTCATTAAGGTTTTGAATGCCTGCGACAACTGAAGTAAGCACTAAGTCACAGCTCACAATCAGCAAAAGAAGAACAACAAGAGGGGTTAAAATTGCTTGTAGCCAGTTTGTGGCATATCTGCGAGTTGCAGGGAACATTGCACATGCAAGAAAAATCGGTGCAACTGCGATTAGAATGCCAATAATGACTTTACAGATAATCCAAATTAAGAAGAATAAACCGCAGACAATGCAGGCTAAACCAAAAATCAAGCTATAGATCAGGACAAAGAAGAAGCCCGAAACGACATTGGTAATACCTGTATCAATGTTATTAAAAGCTAATGCGATAGATTCAAAGATAATAGATACAAAAGACTGCAATGTTGTTTTTGAATCTGTACCTGTCATTTCAGTAATCAGGTTCGGTACATCATCGAGGAATACTTCAGCAACGTATGGAAAGAAAGCATCCCATGAAAATACGATTGACCAAATCAACAGCATAATAACGAAAGTGGCTATCACACCCTGAATTTCTACAGCCATGCCTAACATCATTTTAATAGCTTGGAACGAAATCCAAATAATGATAAAGCCTGCAAAAACTGGAATGATTGGAGCTGTGACTTTCTGATAGTAACCTTGCAAATTGTCTTTAATGTTTTTATCAACACCAGTAATCAGACTATCAACAACCTTGTCTAATTCAGACATACCATTTTTGGTAACTTCAGATACATTCTGCGATATTTGATTAGAGTTATACGCACCGTTAGAACCGCCAGTCGTCCCAGTAGGTGTACTGCCATTGCCTAAATCTTGTGGATTGGTAAAGTTATCGACCGCATAAGCCGAGCTAAAGCTAAAAAAACTAAACAGAAGCAAGAAAGCATAGATAATCTTTTTCATAGTGACCTCAGCGAATTACTGGAATTTCGGGCGGGTTTTTTGAAGTCTTTAAGAAAAAGTTTTGTGTATCTGATTTTCTTAATTTTCCGTCTGAATAGACAAAACAATCACTAGCCAAAGAGCCTTCATAGCAATATGTATCGTCTTTAACGAATGTTAAGACCCCGCTTGATTCACCAGTAAATTTAGGCAACTTTGCAGGGTTATATTGGTTCATGTTTTGGATTTGATAATTGACTTTCTTTACTGGGAAATTGCCCTGTTTATCAGCTTCAGAAATCACATAGTACGAATAAAAAAATTCAGATTTTGGAGTGTGTTCGGGAACCCATACGCCTGAAATGTCAGGCTTAGAAGTGAAACAGCCAGTTAGACCTAAAGCGACAACCGCAGAAGCTAGACCGAGTTTAATTTTATTGATTTCCATTTTGCTGTTCTCTCTCATAAGTTAGAACACCGCTTTCACTACCAAGCTTTAGCTTTCCATCTACAAGCTGAAAACAAGCATCGTTAGGCGCACAAAGCAAACCGTTATCAGGTTTAAACTTCATGTCTGTAAAAACGCCTTTAGCTAAAATAGTGACGGTGTAAACGTCTTTAGTTGTGCTTTTATCAATAATGATTCGATCATTGATAATTACGTCATTTGCTGATTGCGATTGTTGCCCTATTGGGTTCATCCAAACGCCTACATAGTCATCCCCTTTCACTTCAGGCGCTTTAGGCTCGTCAGAACAAGCCGTCAAAACTAAAGCCGTAGCGATCGGAAGTAATAGTTTTTTCATACGACATTACCCCCAGTTTTTACCGTTTTAGTTACTTGAGCGAATGGGTCAGAGATTTGATTTTCAGCGCTTGGGATTGGTTGATATACGCAAGCGCATGGTGATTTTTTTAATCCCTTTTGTGATGATGTATTTGTGGCACAGGCTGTAAGTGCTGTTAGGCTCAAAATGCCCATTGTGACGAAGATTTTTTTCATAGTTCTAGCCTTATCGGTTATAGAGTTATAACAGTATAACTCTATAAGTTTAAAAATAGAACAAGTTTACTAAAATCTAACCATTTCAACTGTTTTAAATGGTAAACAAAAAGATAACACTCTTATTATTAAGTATTCATATTCAATCACTTAATTGTAATTTTTTACTATTGAGTATAAAGGCTCGAAAGTTTATGCACGTATTGGGAATGCTTCAGCATACCCAATGCTAAGTAAAGCTTTGAGCAATCAACCGACTGTAGGTAAGGGCTACCGTTCCCGCAGGCACAGAGGGCGATAGTTAATTTATTTTGATTTTATGAATAATAATTAAGCGTGTGGTGATACCCTTTATTTAGGGTGATTTAGAGTTATAACTCTATGATATTTCAATAAATAGCAAAAAAAAGTTTTTGATTGTTATAGGGAAATTGTGAAATAGCGCACAAAGAAAAAGCCCCGATAGTCTTGCAACTATCGGGGCTATGTTCTATATTCTTCGGTACACAGTTATTTGATGCGGTAAACATCATCTAACGAAGATCATAAGGTTTGGCGACCGTTATGATTTCACCTGAAAGGCTTGTACCTGAACTCTATTATTGCATTTATATTAGATTTTGCAAGTCATACAATGAAAAAACTTCGTTAATTTAGTGTCTATTCGTGTATCAAATAAGCGCATTGTTTATTTGCCGAGCTTCGTCTACTCCTGTGTTTTATAAAACTTTATGTTTGTAAGTGCATTGCCTTAAATGGGTCAACAATGGCATAGAGTTTTAAAGACGGTTGGTGTAGCAGGAGGATACAAGTGACGGCAGTATCACCAACGCAAGAGTTAAGCACCTAGCCAGTGTAAAACGCCCGCTTGCTGATGAACGCACAATAGGCGGGGACGCAGGGAATACGCTAGGAACTGGCATAAATAAGACGTTGGGGAAACCCTCCTTGAGATTGCCGACCTAGTGAGTGAGCTAATGCGTGTGCAGGGGAGCTGTAAGGCTCTAAATACTCACTTGCTGTTATGCCCTTACATTGGCATACAGTGTCGATTGAAAGCGATGTCGGCTCCGACAGCAATGCTACAACGGCAATATTCAAGATAGCCATTTTAAGCAATTTTTTTTGCTTAGGCTATCTAGGGTGAATATTGCCGAAATCTGCTCAATCTCACCAACCGCAAGGCGGTTGAAGCGAAGCGAAAACGACTAAGGTTGTGAGGTTGAAGCAGATAAGCGCCTTATTGTAATAGCGCCTATTCCCAGTACATATATAAGTATTGCTTATATATAGTTTTACTTATAAAGACTTTAAATAACAAACTATTAGAACAATAGAGAACAATTACAAAAGTATCTAAAATACCCCTTGATTGTTTTGTGAGTACAAATTAATATATGTATAAATAGTTAGGGAATATACCTATGATTAAATCTACTAAAGGTAAGACAAGATCAACAATGATTGGTAATCAAAACAGTGTTAAAGAAGTTGTCAAAGAAGATAGATTTCAAACACGTATGAACCATGAAGATAAGTTGAAACTTATTAAATTCTGCAAAGATAACAATTTAAGCCAAACAGATTTTTTAATTAATTCAATGGTCGATAAAGGCATTCTTCCTGAAAGCAGACGATCAGTAAAAACAACAGACAATACTTAATTTAAAGGAAAAGAACATGAGCAATAACACTGAAAAATTATCTAAAGTAATAGCATTGGTTAATCAGAAAGGCGGTGTATCTAAAACAACGACTTCAATTAATTTAGCTATGGGCTTATCTCTACGTGGGTATGACGTACTGTTAGTTGATGGTGACCCGCAAGCTAGTTCACTTGACTGGGCTACTGTACGTGAAGAAGCAGATATTGATTTAGGCTTTACTGTTATTGGTGTACCAAAAACCAACTTAGCCAAAGAGATTGCTAAAATTAAATCAAAATATGACTTTGTAATCACTGACAGCGCAGGCAGACAGTCAGAATTAACACGCCTTGCTATTGTAGCTTGTGACGTTGCGATCGTTCCAAATACGACAAGTCCATTGGATGCTTGGGCTACTAAAGAAACCTTAAAATCAATCAATGAAATTAAGGGCTATCGTGATTTTTCAGCTTACTTTTTATTGAGTGGCGTAAACCCACAAACTAAGGTCTTTAATGAGGTTAAAGAGTGGTTAGCTGAAAGTTACCCTTTACCAATTTTGGACACTAAGATTGCGTTACGAACTGCTTTTTCACGTTCATTGGGCGAGGGCTTGTCTATCTATGAATATAAAGATGATCATGGGAAACAGGATAAGAAAGCAATTGCCGAAGTCGATGCTTTAATTGATGAAATTTTACAACGTGAGGGAATGACTGAATGAAAGCACCTAAAGGCAATGCTACTGTGACCAGTAGCAATGCCCATATTGCAAATGAAAAGGCTCACATTGTTAATTCTTTGAACTTTGACAAAATTCAAAAAATTAAGATCAATCCCGATCTATACAAAAAGATCGAGAAAGTAGCGGATAAAAGAAAAGTCGTACTAGCAGATATTGCTAGATCGGCTTTGGACTTCTATTTAAACAATCCAAGTGCGCCATACAGTGAAGAATTAAGTAAGGGTAATTCTAAGCAATTAATCTACACCATTAATCACTTGTATGATGTGAAGATAAACAGCTTTAAGGCTGTTCATGGTATCAACCGAAGTGACCAAATTAGACAGGCATTATCGGCTTGGCTTATCAATGAAAACTTATTAAAGCTTGATGAAAATTAAGGGCTTGATATGAACCTAAATGATCTAAAAAATAAGGTGATCATAAATAATGAAATTGATCAAAAAAACTTTGATTACCTAATTACACAGGTAGATCAGGTTGCAATTGAGTACGCTATAAATGAATTGGAGAGCCAAAATAAGCGACCCTATCTATCTAATATTTTTAAGTTGCTAGAAATACCGCCCCGCCAATAAGTGGGGCTTATTTGTCTTTGGAGGGACTGACATGCAGAAAATTATAATCAGGGTACTTATCATCACTGGCTTTTTAATGCCTGCAATTATTATGTTCTTTTTCCCTAGCTTAACTGGGACTAAGTTTTTTTGGTTAAGTATGCTTGTATTCTGTTTTCTAATTTTGCGAATACGTGGAATTTTGCTACTTTTGGGCATTACTTATGCCAGTCTATCTTCTATGTTTTCCCGCCATTAAAACCGCCCTACCCTATTAATTAAAACCGTTTTAGCACGTATGGACTTGCAATTTCATTGCTTGGTCCATACTTGGCCAAAACTCTTACTGTGAAAAATCATATTCCGATGCTTGGTCAAAACTGCAAGTATGCAGTCTTGACCAGGCATCTACTTTATTGAATGATTTAAGTGGGTTATGAGTGCGGGGGAAATGTCAAAAAGGTCAGTCCATATTTTTTATAGTACCGCCAACTAAAGTTATAGGTATCCATTTAAAATCGTATCGTTCATAACTACCTTTTGCCCCATACCAATACAAGTGATAGTGCGCCCGCCTTAAATGTGGTCTGCGGTGTACTTTTGATGATTGTTTAGAATATTCAGTTAATTGATCATTTACGGCTTTAATCTGCTTAGACATTTCCTTGCCTGCAATAAAAGGCTTGTACTTTTGGGCTTCAAATAATCTAGGCACACGCTTTACGGTCTGAACGCCTACCCTTTCCTTATGGTTGTCAGGAAGCAATGGGACATAATCAGGCTTAGATAAACTGAACCAAAGCAAAATATTGATAAGTTGCTTTTGTAGGGATTGGTATTGATCTATTTCATTTTCATCTAATATTGAACGGTCATCATGAAATTCATCTATGAAATCTGATAAACAATCTTCTATAGCTTTTTCTTCATTGACTAATAAGACGATTGTTCGAGTTAAACCAGTATCAAGAAAAATCGTAGATACTAAAACTTTTTGATAGCAAAGTTCAGTTAAGGTAAATATCACTCCATAAATTTTAGATTGCTGAAAGTGCAAATCAAAATTATCAGTTTGAACGTAAATGCACAGCTCAGGAACATTGATCAAAAAGTTTGGCAAATTGCCCTCAAATTTACTTTTTGTTAGTTCAGTTGCTACCTCATTTTCAAATCTATAAATATTCTTTGTCAGCATCCAAGAACCGAGCGTGACCAGTTCACCAGTAGGACAAGGCAAATTATTGATTAGATGATCGGGAATTGCATCACCAACATTTAAACCTTTCTGCCAGTCTGGAGCATAGCAGTCTAAGCCTGCATATATCCAATCATCCCAAGTGACCAAAGAACTAATTTTTTTATCATCGTTTTTATACTTGATAGCCTTTGATTCAATCTTATTAAAGATACCCTTAAAACTTGCTTTCAAGTGTTGGCAACGTGCAGTAACGACCTTTAAAGGTATTGCAAATTCATTAGATAAGTTCGCCATGAAGCCCTGCCCTGCTTTTAATTAAGTAATTCTATAACACTATATCTAGTGCGGATCTCATACCTACTAGCCACTATATATAGTGTTTCTACTATCGCCCTCTATGCCTGCGAGAACGGTAGCCCTTGCCTACAGTCGGTTGATTGCTCAAAGCTTTACTTAGCATTGGGTATGCTGAAGCATTCCCAATACGTGCGTAAACTTTCGAGCTAATATTATACCTAAGTTGTATTGTACTCACAAATCATATTATGCGTATTAATGTTAATTAGTATAGCAGTAATAATAATTTCAAAAGTTTACATATATTGTTTTGTACTCACAAATCATTATATGTATAATGTATTTATTAAGTCGATTGGCGACTTAAATAATAGGTGATTAATTATGAACAATATTTTCACAAAGTTGGATACTAAAAAAATAGTTATTGAACTACTAAATGCTTTTGAAAAAGCAAACTTCGATTACTACTCAAGAGCCTATCTTGAAAGTCCAAAAGGTACATTTTGCGTGTCCTTTGGAAACTGTCAAATGCAAGATGCAAACATTATTACTATCTACATAGATAAAGCACCACATGAGTTTTATTTCACCCATGAACATTCCAATATTGCTGAAGCACATCACGAAGCAATTAATCTATTTAAACAAATTTTAGACTTTTACTTTACCTATCTAAAGCAAACATAAGTAAGCCCCGCAAGGGGCTTTTTTAATGCCTGCGGGCTTGGTTCAGATCGGGAGTGACCAAAACCACAGGAAAGGGAAACAACCCACTACAGCGAAAAATAAGAGCAATCAGGGCGCATAACGCTATTACATTAATTTACCTATATTGTTTTGTACTCACAAATCAATATAGGTATAATATATTTGTCAGGTCGATTGGCGATCTAATAAAAAAGGCTTTGAGTTATGACCAGTAAAGAACAACTTTCGTTAGAGTTGCCTATAGTTGAAACAGCTCAATCATACAAAGATATGAAAGGGCTATATAGCGTTGATATTTCCCATATATACCGCTTTTATATTCTCCTTAATTGGTATGGGGTACTAGAAAAAAGCAAAGTGATTAAAGCGGGCAGTGATGCAATTTTTGAATGTGATAATGAAATGATTGCAGATGAAATTTTAAATTGCATTCCGAGCTGTAAAAAAAGAAAGGTTTATCGAGTACCAAATTTTAACCCTATTTATTTTTCAGGAATAGATAAGCCATCGGTAAACCGTTGGAAGTTTTCAGTAGAAAGAAAACTAGGCTATGAAAAATCAATTTACTTTAGATCAGTTGCAAGCCGTTGGGATTATTAACCCCCTGCCCTA